>JAXGPH010000017.1:0-34826 GCA_040767065.1 Anaerolineaceae bacterium
ATTATCACTTTGCTCTTACAATCACGTTGATCTTACACGTGATCCCTGACATTGAATATAGTCTTGGCGTGAACTGTTCAACCGCTGCGGTATAATCCTTTATTATCTTTTTGGAGTCACCATGCAGCTTGGAATCATCGGCCTGCCCCAATCAGGCAAAACTACTCTCTACAAAGCACTTACGGGAGCTGACATCCCGACGGATATGTCCACCGGTCAGATGGAAGTTCACACTTCCGTAGTGGATGTACCTGACCCGCGGGTGGATCAGCTCTGCGAGATCTATCACCCGAAGAAGATCGTGCGTGCCAAGGTTACTTATGCCGACATTGCTGGCTTGGATGGCAGTGCGGGTCGTGCCGGTTTGCCCGGAGTGATGGTCAATCAGCTCGCGCAAATGGATGGTTTTCTGCATGTAGTACGCCAGTTCGAAAACGCCAGCGTTCCCCATCTCGCCGGCAGCATTAATCCCTTACGCGATATTCAGACAATGGATACCGAGTTCATCCTCAACGATCTGGTAATGGTCGAACGCCGCCTTGAAAGGTTAAAAGAAGAATTTCGGCGCGGTGTGAGCCGCCCGCGTGATGTCATTCAGGCTGAGATCGACCTCTTTGAACGATTGCAGGCGGTGCTCAACCAGGAACTGCCTCTGCGCCATTATGAATTTACCCCCGAAGAAGACAAGATCCTTTCGAGTTTTGGCTTTCTCAGCCGCAAACCGCAAATTGTGGTTTTTAATCAGTCTGAGGACCAGCCTGCTTTGGACTACACCAGTCCTCACCCGCATACACAAGTGTTACATCTACCCGCCAAGCTCGAAGCTGACATTATCGCGCTTGACCCTGCCGATGCTGCCATCTTCCTGGAGGAATACGGCATCGCCGAGCCGAGCATGTCGCGCTTGATCAAGCTCTCGTATGATCTCCTGGGTGTACACTCATTTTTTACCGCAGGGGAGAAAGAAGTTCACGCCTGGACGCTGCGCAGAGGGGCTAACGCCCGTGAAGCTGCCGGCGTCATCCATTCAGACATGGAAAGGGGTTTCATCCGTGCGGAAATCCTCTCCTTCCAGGACATGATCACTTACGGCAGTACCGCCGAAGCCCGAAACAAAGGCCGCTTGCGCGTCGAAGGCAAAAACTATATCATCGAAGACGGCGATATCATCGAGATACGCTTCAATATTTAGGCGCCTTCAACACGCCTGCGGTTGGAAAACCAGGATTATTAAGATTCCAGTAAATGTCTAAGATCGTTCAGATCCACCCGCGAGGTCAGGTCCAAGCTGATTGGTGTCACTGATACCTTTCCGTCCACGATCACAGCCTTCAGATCTCCATCCTCTTCCAGGCTTTCCCTATCAACGCGCACCTCATATCCCATGTTCCGTGAACCTTCCTTGACGGATGAATCTTTCGGTTTCGCATAAAAATACCGCTGACGGGATTGACGCGTTACCACCCAGGGTGTTTCTGGGGTTGCTCCAGAGGGAATATCGACCTTGAGCACATCCACATCGAAGGGCATTTTCTTTAACAGAAGTTTCTCAGCAAAAAAGCGGGTGAACCAGGCTGCCGTAGAGAAGTCAACCCGATCCGAGAGGTCAAAATGCTCTGAAACCGGAGTCTGCAGTGAAACGGCCAGTGCGGGGATTCCCATCGAGGCTCCTTCAAGCGCCGCACCAACGGTGCCGCTCACTGTGATCCCCGATGCCAGGTTTTCTCCGTAGTTGATACCTGACACCAACAGATCCGGTGGGAATCCCATCACTTCCAGTATGCCATGCAGCACAGCCTGAGCTGGAGTTGCGCCAACGCCATACACTTCCCACTCTTTTCCGTGCACCAACAACTTTTGAGGGCAGATTTGACCGTCTGTGTCTCGCGGTAGAGCCCGCCCCATTGAGGTCTGTTGCACACGCGGCGCAACCACATGGACGAACCCGAGGTCCGAAAGCGCTTCCGCAGCCGCCCACAGCCCGGGTGAATTGATTGAATCGTCATTCGTCAGGAGGATTTGAGGACGTTTTTGTTGTGTCATGCCTGAATTGTACTCAATCCTGGATGATTTGAGGCGATTTGTGAAAAAAAACAGGTTGATGGAGCACGGAGAGATCTCACTGTATAAATATTTCGGATGCTTTCAATCCCCTGCGGGCACTTTGCCTTGCCCTACGAATACTCCCTTTGATGGATCAACGGATAGTGTGTTATACGAGGGCGCGATTGGAGGTACTGCACATTTCATCATGTGGAGAGCCTTGAGTGCTTTCAATCCGCCATTACAGCATTGGTCGTTTTCACGGCGGATTGAGGGCACGATACATTCGCCCATCACAAAATTCATGGTGCCCTCAAGCTTGCCCTACGATATTTGGTCCTCGTGAACCGGTGGTTTCGCAGTTCATCAAAGAATCAGAAATCTTTTGTCAAGGCAATTTAGAAGAGGGTGTTTATTAATAGAAAATCAAAGAAGATTTCATCTTCATTCTCCTCATTCTATCTATTGAAATAAAATAATTACAATTGATTCGTAGTATGGGCGACACATGCTGTTAGGACAATGATGGTTTACAATTTGTGTAGGATGATTGTTTACACTTTTGTCAATCACATAGAATCTTCTGGATCATAATAGCAAGCGCATATATGCCATGAGAGCGGGTAACCACAGGTTACCCCACCCCCCAGGGTTAAGGAGGGGCAGTTGCAGGGGCAGACCCCTGTAAATTGCCCTGGAATATGTAAACAATCACCCTGTATAATGTGTAAACAATCATACTTGTCTAAACAACATGCTTCGCCCCTTACCTCCAAAAATGATCAAGTTCCTACAATGTTATTCAACCCCTCTTTAGAAATGTCCTAATGCTGGCAACTTAGAAATGTCCTATTCGGTTGGATAAAGTGTTCAGTACAGGTTTGCCATTTATCTTTTTTCCATCGGTCCTCCAAGGATGGTCATAAGCCGGCGGCAACGGTTTGGGACTCTCCTTCTTGATTTGGAAGAGACAACCGCAGCTTTCTTGATCTTTTTCTCTACAGAATGGTTGTATTTGCCACATCCCCGTTTCCTTCGTAGTGGCAACCCCGTGCCTGCCATTTGGACCAGACGAAAAGCAGTCAACCATACCAATTTGATATTTTTGAAAGAACCATTAGTCCCTGTCAATTCAACTTGTGTCAAGGCAATTTGAGACTGACAGAGACAGTAAATGACCCCCTGAATCAGAAATCTTTAATCCCGGACTTATGAATATGCTATACTTTATCCATGAAATCAGCGGCTGGTTCTCTTTGCTGTGCATTTAAGAAAACCCGTTTTCAAAGAAGGGTCTAAGGCGAAACCATGCTCTCCACCCTTACTCTCAATGATCAGCTTGCCCTTGCCCTTGGTCTTACAGGGCTGCTCTTCCTGCTGATCAACTTATTGCTCCTCAAAAGAAATCAACCAAAACGCATCCCCGAACCCGCCAAAGAAGCTGTCGAAAATCTGCTGCATGTCTCATCCGAGCAGGGCAAGCGCCTGGTGGTTGGCTTGGGGCACAATCTCACCAACACCAGCTTTGACCTTGCCGGTGCCTCTGGTTTGAGCCTGCAGCGGGCTTTGCTGAAACGCTCGATCTTCAATGATCATCCACTCCAATCCTTCAGCGGTGATGGCGTTCTGGCATGCCTGAGCCACATGGTGGTGCATGGGGCTTATCGCGGCGCGTTGGCAAGCGAGCTCTTTGATGGTTCTCTCAGCCAGTTGAGTGGAACCACCCCCTTGGCATACACAGCCAGCTTGACCAATCAGATTCCCGACACCTCCAATGCCGGCTTGCTGCTGGCAGGTCAGATGAATCCGGTCATTCTCCTGGCGCTTGACCAGGCTGATCGTCATTCGGTTTCTGTGATCAGTGCCGTTGCTTCGCTGAGCGGACAGGCGGCAGGCTTTTTTGGGAATTCGGTCAACCTGATGGGTGAGGATATCTTCAATGCTGAAGGCAAACTGGATCGGCGCAAATCATCACTGGCGAGCCTGAGCGCTCAGGACTGGCTGCGCATCGCAATCAGCATCGGATTGCTGCTGGGTGCGATCCTGAAAATGGGGGGAGCGCTGCCATGAAACGCCCTCTCCCACTGATTGTTGGTATATTGAGCAGCCTGGTCGTGTTGGCTGCGATGTTCTTCATCCCCCTGGGTGGCGGCATCCTCAGTATAGTGCTGAACTGGGTGATTATTGTTGCGGGAATGGCGCTTTTGGTGGCGATTGCCAGCCTGGTGCTTACTCACCTGCGCTTCATCGTTAAAGGCAAAAAGGGATTTCTGCTCAGCCTGGTCCTTGTGATCAGCTTTCTTGCTACGCTGGTATTTGGTTTCATGCGGGGAGTGGATGACCCTGTCTTCCTTGAGTGGGTTGGCGCGATTATCCGCCCAATCGAAACTGCATTGTTGGGGCTGCTAGCCTTGGTAATGATGAGTGCGGCGATGAAGATCTTCAGCGAGAGAGGTTGGTCGGCACTGACAGTTTCTTTTGGGGTCAGCGCGATCATCTTCCTGATATTGGGGCTTGGATTCCTGCAAAACCTCAATATTCCCGGGCTAAACGAAGTCATTACTTTCGTGGAAGGGCTGCCGATGATTGGCGCACGCGGTTTACTGATCGGGATTGGCATTGGGCTGCTAATGATGGCTTTCAGGGTCTTGTTTGGCATGGAAGGATCCGGAAATGACTGAAGATCATTCTGAGCTCAACTTGTGCCCAGTTTGCGGCAAGGAAAACCTGCCCATGGCAACACGCTGCGTGCACTGCGGAGCAGAAATGGAGTCCCTGTTTACCATTTCCGGCAAGCCGCAAGTGCCTGAAGAGGAAACAGAAGACTCCTTACCCGACATCATCGAAGAAATCCGTAATGACCCTGCCTTGCAAGTCCCTGCCGAGACAGAACCGACCCTTAAAGCCCAACCGGCTGATAAGATCGATGAATCGGTGCCTGACCGGGAACAGCTGCCCGAATGGTTGGTCAAGGTGCGCGAACGCGCCCAGGAAGAAGAAGATGCCATCGGCGGTTTGGCGAGTGGCACCAGGGCCATGGATGCGGCGCGCAGTGAGGAAGGATCTGCTGGCGTGGAAGGAGAATTCAACGCCTGGATTAACCGCATCCGCGAGAAAAACCAGGAGGAAACTAGTGCCCGGGCACGCCAGCTTCCAGGCGAATCCGAAGAGCCTGAGCAGGTGCCGGAATGGCTTCAGCGCATCCGTGCCCTGCAACCGAACCCCGCAGAAGAAACCACGCACGAAGTTAAAACCAGCTCCAACTATCCGGATGGGCTGCCGCGCGAGTGGACAGACGAAGCTTTGGACGAGCTGCGCCGGCAAGATTTGGCGGAAGATCATGAGCAGGAAACGCAGCCTCTTCCCACTGCTGGCACTTATGCTGAAGATGAAAAACTTCCCGCCGAAGCTCAAGTGGAAGAACTGAACGAGAGCGCTCAGAAAGAGCCTGAGCCAAGCGAAGAAGAATTTCACAACATCCCGGATGATGAGGACGAGTGCCTGGAAGAGGTTCCTAAAAAGGATCTGACTCAATTCAAAGAAGGCGAAGAAGAACATGTCTCAGGGGAGACGGTTGGGGAAGAATTTGAAATCGGAGAAACAGAAGCGCCAGTAGCGGAACAAGAACGCCAGGGTAAAGAAATTCAGGAAGAACATGCGCAGGAAATTCAACAGCAGGAAGCCCTTCAATCAGAGGAACCTGTTGCTGAGGAATCTGCTTTAGAACCAGAAAAAAGTGAAAACCTTGAACAAGGCGAACCTGGAGCTGCTTTTCCCGAAGATGAATCTGAATTACTACCTGAGGAAAGGGAAGATCAGCCCGGGGAATCGGATCAGCCAGGGGATAGCGCTGCTGTGCCCCCGGATCTGCTGCTTCTGCGCAACCAGCAGGATCGCGCCAGTTTGCTGGCATCTTTGATTGAGCAGGAAGGGCGCGTCACTGCCGGCAAGCAGGCGACCCAAAAGCCTGCTGGCAGGGCAGGGCGCCTGGCAGTGGCCTTGCTACTGCTCATTGGGCTGATCGTCTCAATCCTCATCGGTCCTGCCGCCATGCCACCTGAGACCCCCAAAAGCATTCCGGGAATTGCGTTGAGCGACCAAATTTCAGCACTGGCAGAAAACGACCAGGTGCTTGTCGTACTGGATTACCAGGCAGCAACCAGCCGTGAGCTGGAAGCATTGGCAGCTCCACTGCTTGAGCAACTTCACACCCGGGGCGCTGAGCTTGCCATCGTGACCATTCAGCCGTCCGGTCTCTATCTGGCGCAAACACTGCTCGCGCAGGCTGGTCTGCCTGAGGGCGCACAGGTGGAATATCTACCTGGCAGCTACCTGAGCCTGATAAGTCAGGCGGTAACCCCTGCGTTTTCGACCACTGGCAACAACCTTGTGAAAGACTTGCGTTCTTTCAAACTGGTCCTGCTGGTGAGCGATTCATCCGACAACATCCGCGGCTGGTTGGAGCAGATTGCTCCTTGGATTGCCACCGTGAATTTTGCTGCCGTCACTACCCAGATGGAAGCTCCGGTGCTCTCACCTTACTTCGACTCTGGTCAGCTTGTTGGTTACGCCGCTGGCATAGCTGATGGCAATATCGGCGCGCAAAGCACATTCAATTTTCGTGCCTATCGTGTTGGTCTGCTGCTGATGCTGGTAATGCTGCTGCTGGGGATGATCTCTAAAGGCGAGGCGGATGCCATTCGAAGAGAAGAGGAGCGATCCGAATGAGCTCTTCTGAGTTGATCACCCTGATTATTGGCGTCGCCCTGACTGTGATGGTCTTCAGCTACATCCTGAGAGACCGCCTTTTCTTTGGCATCGCCACCCATATTCTGATCGGAGTGAGTGCTGGCTTCCTGGCGCTTGTGGTGATACAGAAGATCATTTTGCCTTACCTGTTCATGCCTTTGACCGGTGAAACTGGTACTGGCTTTATTCTCGCGCTGGTTCCCCTTGCACTTTCAATTCTACTGCTCCTGATGCTTTTCCGGAGGGGGACCCAGGCTGGCTCAATCCCGCTGGCATTTTTGGGAGGCGTTTTGGCAGCGCTTGCGGTCATTGGGATCACGCGTGGTACGCTTGCCCCGCAGATCCTGAGCACAATCGGTCGCTTTGCGCCCGGACAACTGATGCATGAGACAGAACCTCAGTGGTCAGCAATCCTTGAAGCATTGATGATCCTGCTCGGCGTTATCGCGGTTCTGTTCGTTTTCCACCATCGCGGGCAGTCTAAAGCTGGCGACGTGGTTAAACCCATTTTCCTGGAAGGGATTGGAAGCATTGGTCAGATTTTTATCGGAATTACCTTTGGCGCCCTGTTCGTTGGGCTGTTTAGCTCCGCCCTGATTGCACTCATCAGTAGCCTCTCAGAGATCATTTATTTCATTTCCCTGTGGTTTTAGAGGTTAACGTGCCAAAGACCTATCTCAGCCTCGACATCGGAAAAAGTCAGACGCAAGCCTGGCTCTTCGCACAGCGGAACGGCACCTGGGCTTTGCAGGGTGCCTCCAGGGTTCCGACGGCAATTGAAGGCGATGGTACTGAATTTCGCAAGAGCATCCAAACGCTTCTAAGCCAAATGGAGCAATCCTATAAGATCCGTCTTCTCGATGACCGCGGACAGATCACAAATATCCGGCGATTGGAAGGCGCCCCTGCGTTTATTGGTCTGACACTTTCAGCTGGTAAACCTATTCGAACTGCTGTGATTGGGCTTTCAGAGGCTTACTCCATCGCGCCGTTGCGCCGTCTGGTTAGTTTGTTCAATTGCGAGGTGGTACTGGAGGTCAATCTACAGGACAACCTGAACGCGACTGCCCAACTTGAACGACTTCTCATGAGCGATGTTGAGTTATATATCATTGGCGGGGGCGCAAACGGCGGGGCTCAAAAAGCACTTAAAGTGGCAATTGAAAACCTGCGGCTGGTTTACCACCTCATCCCCCGGGCAGTTCGACCGCAAGTTGTCTATTGCGGCAACCAGGAACTGGCAGAATATGCCCAAAGGGAGATTGAAGCCGGGCTCGACATGCACCTGGCGAGCAACATCCAGACCAATCCCGGCGAGGAAGATCCAACGCTAGTTTGGAAGGCTATGCTGAAGGCTTTTGAACGGCTACGGCTTCAGCAAATTGCCGGGCTGGCAGAGATTGTCAGCGATCTGCATACCTGTGTGATTCCAGGTGATTTTTCAGCGGGAAGAATGGTTCGTTTTCTGGAACGAAGCAGCGAAAATGGCAAGGGTGTGCTGTTGTTACGCGTCGACGCGGATACTGTATGCGTCATTGCAGCGCGGGATCAGAAACTCTCCGGCATCAGCCATCGTCTTCAAGCAGATGATGCGGTTTTAGAGACAGCTAGAGGGCTCTCCAGCCAGCTGACAGACTCAAACAGCTTCGCGACGTACATTTATAACCGCACGCTTTTCCCGGACTACATACCTGCCACCCTGGAGGATCTGAGCATCGAACAAGCCTGGGCGCGCGTCCGCATCCGGGAGGCGCTGAGCGCACTCCAAAAATTGGACCCAGATTTCGGGTATAACCCCAGCCTGGGTTTGTTGGGTGCTTACGAACCGATCATCCTCTCAGGGTCTGAGATTCAGCGGGCATTACCGCATCAAGGCTTGATGATCGCGCTGGATAGCATCTTGCCGCATGGGATCACGACTGTCTTACAAGATGAACAGCAACTTCTGACCGCTCTGGGTAGCCTTGCCCCTATTGAACCTTTGCTGCCAGTACAAGTAATGGATGAGGAAGTTTTTACCAACCTGGCGACCGTAGTCACGGTGGATGCACCGGCTGCTGCCGGGCAGAAGGTGCTCCAGGTTGAAGTAAATGAAGGCGAACAGATTCCGCGGCTTTACCATAAAATCCAAGTGGGCGATCTTAAACGCATAGAAACTCTGGCAAATAGCAAAACCGAACTCTATCTTGACCCTGAGGATGAGAGCGATGTTGGTATGGGGATACCCGGACTTGGCGGTTGGGTTGGCGTGATGGATTCAAAGGTTGGGGTTGTGATTGACGCGCGCGGAAGACCGCTGAACTTGCCAGTTGATGAAAATGCGCGGGCGGAAGCCCTACGCAACTGGCTTTGGGAGCTGGGAGGATAAATATGCGCAAAGTAATTATCCGATCCGGTCAGCCAGTTTACAAGCAAGTCCGCCTTCCACAACCGGGAAATGTCCTGGTGCGCACCGGACAGGAAGTAAAGGTGGGTGATGTGCTGGCTGAAGCTGTCATTCCCAAAGAATTCCAGGTGTTTGATATCGTCAATCATCTCGGAATCCACCCAAGCCGATTGGACCAGCATCTCAAACGACTCAATGGCGAGGTGGTTCGAAAAGGTGACGTAATTGCTCAAAAACCAGGGCTGATCACTCGCATTTTCAGAGCTTCCCAGGATGGTCGGATTGTCTCGATGCGTGAAGGGCGAGTTACCCTGGCAATGGGAGAACAGAAACTGCAGGTGATGGCACCGATTGCGGGTACGGTGGTGGAGCTGATACCGGGCTTTGGCGCGGTTATCGGTTTGACGGGCAGCCTTATTCAGGGGGTTTGGAGTAATGGTCTGAACGCCAGCGGCAGCTTTACCCACTTGGAATTTGACTTTACGGACCCCCAGCAACGGAGCTATCTGCCTGAGATTAAAGATAAAATCGTTTTTTCGGGAGACATTATTACCCCTGAACGATTCCGCTTACTGACAGCAAAAAGACCTGCCGGGATTGTCCTGCCTTCGCTGGTACCGGGATTGGTCAGAGACGTTATTAATAGCTCAATCGCCGTGATGAGCCTGAACGGTTTTGGGGATCAGGAAGCTGACTCTGTCAGCCTTGGTCTGCTGGAAAAGATGCAGGACCAGGAAGTCTTTCTGCTTTCCGATGGTGCAGGTCAGCTTGCTGAATTAATCATGCCTGGGGAAGGGGGGCAGGGTTCGGCGCTTTTTGACGAGGAAGTTACGCTGGGGGTGGGCAGCCTGGTGAGGCTGCTGGGTGAGCCTTACCTCGGCAGCACCGGACAGGTCGTGGAGCTGCCTGAGAAGGCGGAGCGTTTTGCGAGTGGTCTGACGGCCAAAGTCGCCGTCGTGGAACGCCAGGATGGCTCGTTTATTCGCGTCCCAATCACAAATTTGCTGCTTATGGATGTGTCGCAGCCTAAGGATTGATTAGCTCAAGATAGCGGGTTGACACCCAGCCTATTGCGCCGTCTGGCGCCACCACCTGATCCCAAGTTATCCCTTGATTTGTTTCCTGGGCTCCCGTGAGCCAAACTATCTCATCGAAGTTAACATACGCCAGGATGTAGCTTGAAGTGGATGGACCTTCGCGGATGACCAAACCGTTGGGGGCTGTCACACGCGCTGAAGTGTACGTAGGGATGGTTGCAGTCGGCTCCGGGCTTGGAGTGGGTTCCGGGGTGGGGCTGGGGACGCTCGTGGGCGTGGCAGTCGGAGGGGGTATTGTTGGAGTTGGAGGAACTGGTGTGGCGGTTTGAACCACGACCACAGTCGGTTCTGGTGCTTGGGCTTGCATGGGAACCTGTCCACGCTGGATGATTTCGATCAAACTAACCGTTGCCAGGGCAAATATCAAAATGGCAACGAAAGTCCCCAATGATTTACGTGGTGGGAATCCCAACAACCAGGTCGTCAGGAACATAACCAAAAGCGCCAGCCCAAGCCTGGTCTGACCTACCATGATCAATGGCAAACTGTTGGCAATAAAATCCGCCGTAGCAGATTGCCCTGCAGCCATAAACGGCATCAACACCAGGTATCCAATCAGAATAGACGAGAGCCTTGAAAGCGCTTCGTGATACGTAAACCAGTAGGCAGTCAACGCGGAGCTAACAACCAGGACGACCCAAAACAGACCGTCTTCAGAGTTCCTAGAGAAGTCCACTCCGTATAAAAAGCGATCAGTTTGAACAGGAACCACATTGCGAATTATCCATCCTGCCAGGAAAAATCCTGCCACTGTGATCACCAAACTCAGCAGCGCGTGCCAGAAATGCCTGGCTGAAGGCAGGGCACCTGCATAAACCAGGCTCAGTAAGGGCTTTGCCATCGGAACAGCGATAATGCCAGCCAGGAGCACCAAGTTCGATCCAACCAGGTTCCCAATGACCAGGAGCAGCAAACAAATCAGAAGCTGCCAATAGTCCTGCAATTGGGGCAGCGCATGGCGCGCAATGTCGCGCAGGAGATCATTTTTATCGCGGGCGCTGGCGGTTTCAATGTATTTGCGCAGCGGACGCCTTTGCCTGGGCGGGAGAAAATGGAGCCCATCTGGTTTGGTTTCAGTAGTAGGTATGCTCATTGTGCTATCCGGTTTGTATAAAGTAACAGCGGTCTTGCTTCTGTTACAGTTGCATTATCCGTGCCGCCGCTGTTGCTCAGGCTGCTTCAGAGAAGCTAAATTTTCTGGTTGTTTGGGGCAAGAACAGCCACTTTTTTACAAATGAGTTAGACAGCTAATGCGGTAGACAGGTAATGTCAAGGCAATTTAGAAATGTCCTATTGCTGGCAACTTAGAAATGTCCTATTCGGTTGATAAAGTGTTCAGTACAGGTTTGCCATTTATCTTTTTTCCATAGGTCCTCCAAGGATGGTCATAAGCAGGCGGCAACGGGTTTGGACTCTCTGATTTGGAAGAGACAACCGCATCTTGCTTGGATCTTTGCTTCACAGAACGGTTGTATTTGCCAGATCCCCGTTTCTTCGTAGTGGCAAGCCCCGTGCCGGCGTAGTGGCAACCCCCGTGCCGGTGTAGTGGCAACCCCCGTGCCGGCGTAGTGGCAGGCCCCCGTGCCTGCCATTTGGACCAGACGAAAAACGGTCAACCATACCAATTTGATATTTTTGAAAGAACCATTAGTCCCTGTCAATTCAACTTGTGTCAAGGCAATTTTGCCACTAATTCCTGATAAAAAAGCTAATGCGGTAGACAGCCAATTTTCTCGTTGCAGCCTTGAGGTAGAATTGAGGCATGTTTTACAAGCGAATTCATCTTCCAGTGATCCTGCTCGTTCTTGTTTTATTGCTCTCTGCCTGCAACAATCACCCCCAGCTTACGGCGACCGTGGCATTAACCCAACCTCCGACTGTTGAAGCCCCAACTGAGACCGAGCCGGCGGACATCCCGACAGCCACCCCTGTGGTTCTACTGGATGCGGATTTAGTTCTGTGGGCACCGGAAAGCGTGGATCCTACCCTTGCTGAGCAGCTTGAAAAAGAACTGAGTGCTTATGCGGATACAAATGGACACACCCTTGCCCTCACTACTTCTCTTAGCACAGCACAACTTAGCCCGAACGTGCGGGTGGTGGTGAGCCTGGCTTCACGAAACGAAGTTGAACCGCTGGCTTCGGTACTGCCGCAGGTGCAATTCCTGGCGTTGAATGCTTCGGATCTTGTTCCTGCTGAGAATTTGAGTCTGGTTATCATAGGTGAACCCAGTCGTGATCAGCTTGGTTTCCTGGCGGGATATATCCTGGCTCTCGGCACTCCGGATTTCCGCGTAGGCGTGTTGAGCCAGGCTGGCACGCCAGAAGGGCAAATCACCCGCGACGCGTTTGTCACCGGTGCCCGTTTTTACTGCGGACTCTGCAACGCTCGCTTTGCGCCCGTGGAATATTATCCTTTCACTGCTGAGGTCAGCGATCCGGCTAACCCCGCCGACTGGCAGGCTGCCGTGGACGCTCTGCTTGCAAAATCTGTGACCAGCATTTTTGTTCAGCCAGAATTAAGCACTCCTGAGCTCATTGCTTATCTGAACAGCAAAAATATTACCCTGATCGGGGTTGAGGGTCAGCCCAATCTTGAAAGCATCCAGAGGCTCCTTGGTGTGCTCAGCAGTGGGATCGACATTGAGCCGGCTTTAGGGCGGCTGCTGCTCGGAGAATCGGTTGGGGTGGTCAAAGCAGGCATCGAGTTGAAACAGGTTAACCGCGACTTGTTCTCCGACGGACGAGTAATCCTTTTTGAACGCATTAAGCAGGATCTGCTGGACGGTTACATCAAAACCCTGCCCTGATCGACAGCCTGCAGCGGCTCGACTGGCAGCCTGCCAAGCTGCACGTTCTGAAGCACTGGATGGGTGACAACGGCATTTCGATCCGCAGCATGTGTTTGAGCGGTCATCGAAAGGATCCATTGGGTTCTCACGATTCAAACATCTGTAAAAGATCGCTTGAGATCAGGCGCAAGGTGGTGGGTCTTGCAGCGGAACTGGCAATCGCGGTCGTCCAATTGGAGGATATGTTATCTCCTATGAGCCTGGAGGTGCCGACAGTCGTGGCTGGTTAAAGGAGAAACTCGCGGTTTCTACCGGATGGCTGCCAGGGGTGGCGTCTTACCCGGCTTTGAAACGATGGAAACAACCTCCAAGGATGCTGTCGGCAAGGCGATGGCTTACCTGCACCTGCTTGGTTTGCCTTACCTGGGGGGTCTATCCCGACATTGGCAGCCTGAAAAACGCAGCAGCACCGTATGGTTCCTATCTTTTCCCCGATCTTGAAATTGGACGCGGTCATACCTATGCTGCCAACCTGAAAGAAACCTTTCCAAGAATGCACTGAAACATGGTTTTGGCACCGGGCATACCCAGTATAAAGAGTGTATCCAGGCGCTCTGAGGCATGGGAATTGTGCAAGGGAATTGCCTGTTTACCGGAGAATTCTGGTATGATAGGAAGCCTGAGGTTGAATCCAGGCTCATCAACTCCTCTGAATTTTTACAAAATCAAATCGAATTGGTCGTTGCCAGTTTCGCATAACAAAAAGGGAGATCAACAATGTATTCCAAACAAACCATTTTAAAGAATCTGACGGGTCTGCATGCCCGGCCAGCTTCAGAATTCGTTGCCTGCGCCAAATCTTTTGAGTCGAAGGTGACTGTAAGAAGGCTCGACGTCGACGGTGCCCCCGAAGCCAACGCGAAATCCATCATCAAGATCCTGGCACAGGGTCTTTCGGTGAATACGCCAATCGAGATCAGCGCCGATGGGCCGGACGAGCATGCGGCGGTGGAAAAATTAGTGGAGTTGGTCGACTCCAAGTTTGGCGAAGACTAAAAGCAATGTATTTGGCCACAAAAAGGAGCGCAGATGAGAATTCTAAAGGGTAATCCGGTTTCCAGGGGTATTGCCCTGGCGAAAGGTTATATTTACAAAGCTTTTAAAGCGGACGTCCATGAGTCATATTTTGAAGCCGGACAAGAAGCTGTGATGTACAAGCAATTCACTGACGCTGTCGCTGCGGCTGAAGCTGAGTTGAATGCAATCGTAGCATCTCTATCTGCGGAGTCTCCGGAAAAAGCCAAAATTTTCACCGCACATATTGAGATCCTGAAGGATGAAGAAGTGGCTGAAGAAGTGAAGGATATGATTTTTTCAAGCCGGGCGATGCCAGACTATGCCGTGGATGTGGTCTTCAGCGAGTTTGCCCTTTTGCTTGAAAAAGCCAGAGATCCGTTGATTGCAGCCCGCGCCGCTGATTTGCGCGACGTTCGCAACCGGGTTTTGCGCATCCTGAAAGGTGAAAAAGAGCAAAACCTGGCAAATTTGCGCGATAAAGTAGTGGTTGTGGCGCATGACCTGCTTCCAAGCGACACCGCCACGCTTGACCGGGAGCATGTCATGGGCATTATCACGGAAGTTGGAGGAGCCACCTCGCACACCGCTATCCTTGCCCGAAGCTATAAGATCCCAGCAGTGCTTGGCGTGCCGGAAGCAACTGAAATCGTGCAAAACGGAGATATGGTCATTCTGGACGCACTCAAAGGTGAGGTTTTGCTGGAACCTGACCGCGCGACGATAGAAGAGTATGAAGTTAAATTGAAAGAATTCCTCAAGAGTGAGATACAGTCTGCAGAATTTCTGAATCGTATACCGCTGGTCGCCAGCGGCGAACGTTTCAGTGTTGGTCTGAACATTGGTACAACCGAACCCGACGAGGGTTTTAAGTATGTGGATTTTGTTGGGCTTTTCCGCACCGAATTTGTTTATATGGAAAGCGAGCACATGCCCACGGAAGATGAGCAGTTTGCCGCATATAGGAAAGTCCTTGCCAACGCGATGGGCAACCCTGTGACTCTGCGAACACTGGATATCGGCGGCGACAAGTCTTTGCGCTACCTGGTTCTTCCGAAAGAAGATAATCCCTTCCTCGGTAACCGTGCTCTGCGGCTTTGCCTGGATATGCCGGAAATGTTCAAAACGCAGCTGCGCGCAGCCCTGCGGGCATCCGCTTTTGGTCCCATGCAGATCATGTTCCCGATGGTAGGCACCATGGATGACATTAGAGCTGGCAATGCGGCAGTCGAGGAAGCGAAGATGGAATTGCGGGCTGAAGGCATTCCCTTTGACGAGAAAATCAATATTGGAATTATGATCGAGATCCCATCGATTGCGATGATTGCAGACATGGCTGCAAAGGAAACCGATTTTGCCAGCGTAGGGACGAATGATCTGACCCAATACTTGCACGCGGTGGACCGCATGAATCCAAAGCTTACCAACTACTACCAGAGCTCTTCTCCAGCCATGTTCCGCATCCTCGGCAAGATTTTCAAGGAGTATAACGACGCTGGAAAACCGATCTCTGTGTGTGGTGAATTGGCAAGTGATCCGCTTGCAGCTATTGTTCTATTTGGGCTTGGTCTGCGCAAGTTCAGCATGAACACTTCCAATATTGCCCATGTCAAACGCACACTTTCGCTCTTTACGCTTGCGGAGACGGAGCAAATTGCTCAGAAGGTCCAAAACTTGAGCACTGAAGCTGAAGTGATTAACTACCTCAAGGCGGAAGTCGGAAAACGCGAGCAAAAACCACCTGCGACTACGACGAAGTAAGATATTTTAAGAGGCTGATCCGGTTTGCTTTTGGGTCAGCCTCTTGTGATTTTTCCTTCGGAGAAAGTAGGCGTCCGGGAATCTCAGTCTCTCTCGCCTGTTTCTACGTAGTGGGTCAGCTCGCCAATACTGAGATCTTTGACACCCAGCTTTTCTATAGTCCTCCCCTTGCGCCAATAATCAGTGTTATGAATGATACATCCCAATCGGATGATGCTTTCGATGCAGTTGACCGAGACGCCGTAACGTTTGCCAAACGAGGCGATCGGTACCAGGCTCATGGGCAATTCTTCAAAGATATATCGGTGGTTAAGTGTGGGGGGTGCCTTGATGCCGTAATATCCGGTCTGGTTATGCATGGCTTCATACAGGTTTTCTCCAGTCGCGTTGTATGCCAGCTCGAGCCATTCCATCCCCGTGCGAGCCCGCAAGCCCAAAGCTGAAGCAACTGTGACCCTTTCCCTGTCGATCACTTCCAATACTCTCGCCACGGATGGCGTGACGCCGTCCACGTAAAATTCAAAATTGCCGTGAGTGGCTTCGATCCAACCTGCGTTAAGCATGGCAAGCGCGGGGTGGAAGACCGCTCCCATATTGTTTAAGCCGGTCATCAACACATTTCCACCATTTATGAACTGGGGGAAGGCGGTGTGAATGGCTTCCAGCACCTCTTTCGTGCGATTTGCAGGCAGCGCAGCCAGGGGTACAGACTCCTTGATGCGAAAAATGCGCGCGAGGCTGGGCCCTTCTGATCTGCTGGCAAAAATGAAAGTCTCCGCCTCAGAGATGATGGGTGTGGTAGCGCAGCCATTTTGCCGAAGCGTCTCCGTGAATTCCAAAGCACCGCCGGTCCTGCCGGGATGCAGGATGACGATATGGTCATCACGCAGGTAAGGCGAGGCAGCGGAGGCGATATCCTTGTGCGCTGTGGAGGGGGTGACTACCATGATAACCTGCGATCCTGCCAGCAGGTCTTCAATGTTGTCTGTTACCTTTTCCAGTTTTCCAAAGCCTTCCAATCCATCGGGATTTATCAGGTCTATGCCCTGCCGTTGCGCGATGACTTCCACGTTTGAAAAGGTGCGGTTATAAAGCAGCACTTTCTTCCCCAATAAAGCCAGGTAAGCAGCCATGGCTTTTCCACCGTTACCAGCCCCAATTACACCAAATACATATTCTTTGCTCATCGTTTCTCCTTATAGATAGTTTTGCAGTCGTGTCTGTTCATCGATAATTTCCCCATTTTCATTCACAGTCTCACAGGCTCCGTCCAGTACACGAGTGCGAACAGCGCCTGGCGCGAAGGGATTATTTTTGAGTTGAGGCGCATCCAGGATGCCCACGCGCACCGCTTCGGCGAGTGTGTGTGGGTCTGTCAGGGCAACATCGCTGCCATCGCCCAGATTGCGAATTGCCTGGAGAGTAATTTTTACCTCGGCGACCAAGTGGTCTTTCCTTTTGAGAATTTTTGGATCGTAGAGCATGTCTGGCTGCCCCCGCAACGCATTTTCGATAGATTGCCGTGCCATACGGCTGGCAGCAATGACATCCTCCGCGGTGGCGGCATGGTCCGCTTCCGTGTGTCCAACAATGTGAACGATGTGCGGTTTGAGCGCCATTTGGACGTAGATGCTTGCAGCAAGGTGTGCGCGGGCGGCATTGTCATCCAGCGGATAACTGAGCAAACCGGTTCTGGTCTGCCGCCAAATATGGAAGGTCTCATCTTGCAGGGACTCGCTTAATTCAAGAATCGCCAGCATCTTGGCAAGGTCCATCGCGTCAGAAAGCCCGGCAGGGCTGTTGAACATCATCTGCGCAATATAGTCCCTTACCCCCATTCTCTTAGCGTTGAACGCGGAAAGGTACCCGGAGGTCACATAAACTACGTCTGATGCGTCGCGCATGCCCCAATGATGGGGTTCGTTCAGTTCCACGGGGATTCCCCTGCTGCCGTACCATGCCATCACCTCCTGGTGCTCCTGGATGGACTCCTGCAGGGGGATCGGACCGCGTCCGTCCATCTGGTTGAACCAAAAAAGCGGGATGGCGCACCAGGCGATGTTGATGGTCTCAACATACATCTCGGCAAGGCGGATAAAGTCATCCGTGCCGGAGTAGGTCCGCATGAGAGGGAAGTTCCCACGGCGAGAGGCAGCAAAAAGGTCCCGGTAATCCTGTTCAGAACGAACCGGTACGCCGCCAGCGCCTTTCGCGCGAGGGTTCTGGCGTTCGGGATGGAAAAAATTCTCCTGGGCATCCTGGTCTATCCCCAGAGAAATCACATCCAGAGCTTTTGCTTCGGCAATCTTCGCGATTCCGTCCAGGCTGGCTTCCATGGTTGGCAAACCAAAGTGGTGTCGCAATAGTGGGTAAGGCGTTTTCCACGCGATCCGGCTGATAAGATCCTGAGGATAATTCAGGGCATCGTCATCCGCTCGAGTTTCACCGCGCAGGAAGGCCAAAACTTCGTCCACCGGCTGGTTGCCATCAAAGAGCTTCTCAAAAAATCCCCCCAAGGCTTGGGCGCGCTGGGCTACTGGCGGGGTGCCGCCAAAGACAAAGCGGACACCGGATTCGTGCAACTCGGATGCTGCTTCCGCGAATTCGCCCAACAGCCGCTCGCCGGTCTCTGGCGTCAAACGATAAGATACGCCAACCATGTCGGCATTTTCCTCTTTTATTGCCTGCATAAAACGCTCGACTGAAACTGCCGGACCCAAAAACACAGTCCGCCAGCCCGCCATTTCTGCAAGGCGTAAAAAGTTAGTCACGCCGGCGACGTGCACGCATTCCCCCAAGGCCCCCGCAACGACAGTTTTCATAGCAACCTCCTATGGTTGAACCGGATGAGAGTTGGTTGATGCGCTATCTCTCTTTTATCTTTATCTATTCCACACCGAAAATACCAGTCCCAAAATTGGGAGAATAAAGAGAATGTCGGTTATCTAAATAATTGAACTGATTTATTTTATCCTGTTTTTTCATTTCTTGGTTTTGGGGTATGGACAACGTTCGGTTGCTTTGTGATTTCACGCTGGTTGAGAACAAACTGGAGCGGAAAGAAAACACGCCAGTTCCAGAAAAACCGGCGTGTTAGTGGATGAGAAGGCGATTTTGTTAGACGACGATATTGACCAACCTGCCCGGTACGACGATCACCTTGCGAACCTCGCGGCCTTCCAGGAATTGCTGGACTGCTTCACTTGCCAGGGCAAGTTGCTTGGCATCTTCATCACTGATGCCTGGTTCCGCCAGGATGCGGTCGCGCAGTTTGCCGTTGACCTGGACAATCAGGGTGATCATCTCGTCTTTGGCAGCTTCTTCGTCTACCTGCGGCCAGGGTTGAGTATGGATCGAATAGGGCTTGCCCAGGCGTTCCCAGAGCTCTTCAGCGATATGCGGGCAGACAGGTGCCAGCATGCGCAGGTAGAGATCTGCGGCTTCGTTCCATTCTTCCGTGCCAAACGCACCAGCATTTTTTGCGCGACCCATTTCGTTGAGTAATTCCATCAAGCTGGAGACGATCGTGTTGAACTCGAAATTTTCAAAGTCATAGGTCACCCGCTTGAGTGTCTGGTGGGTTTTTCGGCGCAAGACGCGTAAAACCTCGGGGTCGGCAGTCCCTTCGGTTGGTTCGAGCAGCATGTACCAGACCCGTCTCAACCAGCGGCTGATGCCTTCAATACCTGTGCTGGACCATGGTCCACCCATTTCCCAGCGGCAAAAGAAAATGAGGTACGCCCGAACTGTATCAGCGCCATAACGCGCAACCAGATCGTCCGGGTTAATCACGTTTCCGCGGCTCTTGCTCATCTTTTCGCCGTCTTCGCCCAAGACCATGCCCTGGTTGCGCAGCTGCAGCATGGGTTCATCGCCCTTGGTAATGCCGCAATCGCGCGCGGCTTTGTGGAAGAAGCGGGTGTAGATCAGGTGCATGGTGGCATGCTCGGAGCCGCCGGTGTAGGTGTCCACCGGCATCCAGTAGTCGTACTGGGCAGGATCAAAAGGACCCTCGGCGTAATCCGGGCTGAGGTAGCGCAGATGATACCAGCTGGAGCACATGAAGGTGTCCATGGTGTCGGTTTCGCGCTCGGCCGGACCGCCGCAGACGGGGCAGGTGGTGAAGCGCCAGGTGGGGTGTAATTTGAGCGGGCTTTCGCCCGTGGGCAGCCATTCAACATCCTCTGGCAGCATTACTGGAAGCTGATCCTCTGGAACAGGCACAGTGCCGCATTTGGGGCAGTAAATCATAGGAATTGGGGCGCCCCAGTAGCGCTGGCGGCTGATGAGCCAGTCGTGCAGGCGGTAGCTGGTGGTGCCAAAACCAAATCCATTTTCCTCAGCATAATGAATTGCTGCAGCCATGGATTCTGCTTCAGGGGTGCCGGTAAGTGGCCCGGAATTGATCATTGAGCCGTGAGCTTCAACCGCCGCAGTCATTTCGTCGGGGTTGATCAGGTTATCATCATTTGGCTGGATCACGACCTTGACAGGCAGGTTGAACTGGCGCGCGAACTCAAAATCACGCTGATCATGGGCAGGCACTGCCATGACAGCGCCTGTGCCATAGCTCATCAGCACGTAATCCGCAATCCAGATCGGAATGTGCTGACCAGAAGCGGGGTTGATGGCATAGCCGCCCGTGAAAACGCCCGTTTTCTCGCGGGTAACTGATTCACGCTGGATGTCAGATTGGCGTTTAGCCTGCTCCTGGTAGGCATGTACCTCCTCCAATTGGGCTGGGGTTGTTACCTTTTCCACCAGCGGGTGCTCGGGAGACAGCACCATGAAAGTTACGCCCCAAAGCGTGTCGGGACGGGTGGTGAAGACCTCGATTGTGTCGCCAACCTCCGTTTTGAAGGTGATGGAGGCGCCTTGCGACTTCCCAATCCAATTTTGCTGCAGGGTCTTGATAAGTTCCGGCCAGTCGAGCCCGTCGTAATTGAGCAGTTCTTCGGCATAGGCGGAAGTCTTTAAGAACCACTGTTTCAAGTCTTTGCGGATCACCGGTGTGCCGCAGCGTTCGCAGTGACGGTCATCGCCATGCACCTGCTCGCGAGCCAGGGTCGTGTTGCAGTTGGGGCAGAAGTCCACAGGAGACATCTTCTGGTATGCGAGCCCGTGCTTGTAGAACTGCTCAAAGAACCACTGAGTCCAGCGATAATACTTCGGATCAGAAGAAATGATCTCAGAGCGCCAATCGAAAGAATTGCCCATGGAGCGGAGCTGCCCGCGCATACGTTCAATGTTGGCATAAGTCCACTCTTTAGGGTGGATGTTGTGCTTGATGGCGGCATTTTCCGCTGGCAGTCCAAAGGCGTCAAAGCCAATCGGGAAGAAGACGTTATAGTTTTGCATGCGCTTGAAGCGGGCGCGGGCATCGGAAGGCGTCATGGCATACCAGTGACCGATGTGAAGGTCGCCGGAGGGATAGGGCAGCATGGTGAGGGCATAGAACTTGGTTTTGTTCGGATCGCGTTCAGGCTGGTAGAGTTTGTCAGCCTCCCAGCGTGCCTGCCACATGGGCTCGATTTCTTCGGGTCGGTAAGTTGGTATTGCGGTTGGGTCGATCATGTTTAGCTCCTGTTCTTAGCTGTTTCTTGTCATTCATTCGCGCGAGACTTCATTTGGGCGAAGACGAAACAGACTGTGGTTAAATAAAAAATCCCTGCGTGCAGGGACGAAATTGCTTTCGCGGTACCACCCTGCTTCCCATCACGAGGATGAGCAGCTCATGGAGGCGATAACGGGTCTGACCGTCTGCGGCTGAAGGGCATCACCGCAGCCACGCTCCGATAGGAGGGGCAGTTGAGTGGGGTCTGAGGCGCTCCGCGGGCGCTTGCAGCCTTTCAGCCAGGCGGCTGCTCTCTGGCGGATGACCGATGGTCTGCCATCGTGTTTGTGAGCAGAGTATATCACATTTCAGATGTCCAGAAGGCAGGTTTTGACAGCAGGTTTTTTACAGCAGTTTTTTTTCACAGTGTAAGAGCAAAGTGATAATGTCCTAAAAGTTTTTTTCGTAGTTTTTTTCGTAGAGGCACGGCATGCCGTGCCTGCAAACGGTATCGATTCAATTTAATATCCGATAGGCGGCGGGAGTAAACAGCGGTGGGAGTAAACCCCCACCGTACGAGTTGGGCCCACCGTAGGGATGTGCCTCGCGTCCATCCGCATTGGTTTTGTTGATTGAGATCGTTTCACGTAGGGGCAGGCCCCTGTACCTGCCCAGGATAACCACGGGGATTATCCGGGTATTTGATGGAAAGTAGCAGTTGTAGGGAAGGGGCTTGACCCCTTCCGTAACATGTCCAAACGGAACGGCACAACGGAACGGCACAAGACCGTTCCCTACGATAAAATTTACCATTCTGGTAAACCATCCTTCGTATGGCTGAGGCTTGACAGGTAACCACGGGATTACCCCTACAATGTGATCTTAGTACGGACGGGAGTCCGGCGAGAACGAAAGGGTGCCTCACCTATTGCAACCTGACGATTGGATAGCGCGGTGGGAGTAAACCCCCACCGTACGAGTTGGGCCCACCGTAGGGATGTGCCTCGCGTCCATCCGCATTGGTTTTGTTGATTGAGATCGTTTCACGTAGGGGCAGGCCCCTGTACCTGCCCAGGATAACCACGGGGATTATCCGGGTATTTGATGGAAAGTAGGTGTTGTAGGGAAGGGGCTTGACCCCTTCCGTAACATGTCCAAACGGAACGGCACAACGGAACGGCACAAGACCGTTCCCTACGATAAAATTTACCATTCTGGTAAACCATCCTTCGTATGGCTGAGGCTTGACAGGTAACCACGGGGTTACCCCTACAATGTGATCTTAGTACGGACGGGAGTCCGGCGAGAACGAAAGAGTAGAAGCGGCGCACTGCAAAGCCTCCCCTTGCGGGATGCGTCGCCTCTACATTGCCCAATGAGAAGGCGTGCCCGTTTAAGAGGATCTTTCAAACCGGCATTGCAAATCTTTTGCCTGTTGTATTTTGCAGAAAAAAATATAAGGATATCGACCCCTTTTTTTGTCAGCCCCTTTTTTGAATCCGCAGGCGCATTTGAAGTATACTAACGTCAGGCTTGGCACTGCGGGATGAGCGGAAAAATAATAAAAAGCATCTTTCAGAGGTGCCTACAAACATGTGAAAAAGAAGGCAAAAATGCACAACATTCGAAAAATTACTGACGACCTCACCTACATCGGCGCGAATGACCGCCGCATCACACGTTTTGAAAACCAACATCCCGTTCCAAATGGAATGTCTTACAACTCTTACCTGCTGCTTGACGAAAAAACAGTTCTGTTAGACACCGTTGATAAGGCGGTCGGAGACCTCTTTTTGGAGAACCTTCATGCGGCGCTGAAGGGTCGTGAGTTGGATTACCTGATCATTCACCATATGGAGCCGGATCACTGCGCCCTGATCCCGCGCATCCTCGAACTTTATCCACAGGTAAAAGTGGCAGGCAGCCAAAAGACCTTCGGCATGATCCAGCAATTTTTTGGGCTGGACCTGGCGGAGCGTGCCATGGTCATGAAAGAAAGTGACACACTCGCCACAGGCAGGCATACGCTGCGTTTCCTGATGGCGCCGATGGTACATTGGCCTGAAGTAATGGTCACTTACGACGAAACCAACAAGTGGCTGTTTACCGCGGACGCCTTCGGCACTTTTGGGGCGATCAACGGCAACCTGTACGCAGATGAATACAACGTGGATTTCGACCTGCTGCCAGAGTTACGACGCTATTACACGAATGTTGTCGGAAAATATGGACGCCAGGTGCTGGCGCTGCTCGAAAAAGTTGCCAAATTAGAAGTTGAAATGATCCTGCCGCTGCACGGTCCCATCCTGAGGCAGGACCTGGATTATTACTTCGATAAGTACAACAAATGGGCGTCCTACACCCCGGAAGAAAAGGGAATCGTGATCGCCTATGGTTCGATCTACGGCAACACGGAAAAAGCAGCGGAATTGCTGGCCGCCAAGCTGGCAGACCGGGGCGAAAAGAACATCCTGGTTTATGACGTCTCCGCCTGGCATCCTTCCTATATTCTGAGCGAAAGCTTCAGGTTCGACCGGCTTGTTTTTGCCTGCTCGACCTACAACATGGAAATATTCCCCTCAATGGAAATGCTGCTATTGGAGCTGAAGGGACATAACATGCAAAATCGGGCTGTGGCTGTGATCGAGAATGGTTCCTGGGCACCGCAGAGCGGCAAGAAAATGCGCGAAATTCTGGCAGAAATGAAAGATATGCGCCTGTTGGAGAGCGAGATCTCGATCAGGTCAGCAATGAAAGCGGCTGACGAAGAAGCTCTTGATGCCCTGGCAGATCTGATTGTTGCGGCGTAGCGCCGTTATTTCCCCGAGCCACAACCACCTGCTATGCGGGTGGTTTTTTGGCTCACTCGTTTCACGAGTTCGACTGCCTTAAGGCGCAATAAATTGACCCTGTCAGACACAGGGTCGATTCCAAATACCTGGTCGAGATTAGATCTTTTTCAGGACGGGCAGACCGGAAGCGAGCTCCACAATGGTCCTGCCGGCGGAAGGTGCCGCAATAAACAGTGGGTGGAAAAGAACGATACCACCGATAGCTTGCTGGTTAGTATTTTTTAGACTGGGGGAATTCAATCAGTAAGGACCTAATTCGGATTAACCACGCAAGGTAACACCTAATCCTGGTTTTTCAGGGACATGGATCGTTGCATTTTCATCAAAACACAACCCTTGAAAGGGGTCGTTTGTAACCAAAAGGCTGGCATCCAAATCCAACCAATCTGCAAAACCTGATAAGTGTGCCATGGCTGTTAATCCAATAGAAGTCTCTATCATGCAGCCCAGCATGACCTGCATATTTTTCCCCTTTGCCCAGCGAATCATGTCCAGAGCGGGTGTTAAACCGCCCACTTTCATTAGTTTTATATTGATCCCTCTCACCCCAGCTTCTTGCAATACTTTAACATCTTGCAAAGTGCGCACAGACTCATCCGCAACAAGTGGAATACTGGTCAGCGCTTGCAGTTCGCCAATGGCTTCCATTTCAGACACGCCCAGGGGTTGCTCCAGCAATTCCACATTGAGCCGTTCCAAAAATTTCAAGTAGTCTTTTGCCTGAGACTGCGACCAGCCTGCATTTGCATCAACCAATAAACGAGCGTCAGGTCTGGCTTTGCGAACCGCTTCAAGGCGCTCCATATCCAGAGCGTCGCCTGCGAGTTTGAGTTTAATGATGGGAAACTTGTCCACACGCAGCGCTTCAGCCGCCATAGCCTGGGGGGTGTCCACTGAGATCGTAAAACTGCTGGGTTTGGGTGTTTGGCGTTTTAAGCCCATCGCGGCGTAAAGCGGCAAGCCTTGTTTACGGCTGATGAAATCATGCAAAGCCAGGTCTATTGCAGCCCTGGCTGGCGCTGGACCATCTGGATCGAGCCAGTCCCGGATTTCATCAAATCTCTCTGGCAAAGGATCTGATCGTTTTGATTGCTTCTGCCAATAATCCAACATGGATTGGCGACTGATATTGTAATATGGCGGAATAGTCCCTTCCCCCCAACCTTCATCTCCCCGCATCCTGATCCAATGCGCCTGGCGTTGCTCGCTGGCCCCGTAAGAAAGCCTGAAAGGGATCCTAAGCTGAAGCTGAATTGTCTCCCATGAAAAAAGACCCTCATTCTGCTGCGTCATAGTCTCCTCGGTAGCAAATCCAAGCCAGTATTAAGCCAAATGACAGGCAACAAAATGATTTGGCTCGATTTCCCGGTATTCAGGATCCTTTTCGAAGCAAATATCCTGAGCCAGTGGGCAGCGTGTGTTGAAATTACATCCTTGAGGAGGATTGAGTGGGCTCGGAATGTCTCCTTTGAGGATGATCCGTTGCCGATCCCGCGCTTTGCGTGGATTTGGAATAGGCACAGCAGACATCAACGCTTTGGTGTAAGGATGGCGTGGATGCAGATAAATTTCATTTCGATCAGCCAATTCCATCACTTTGCCTAAATACATTACCACCATTCGGTCACTGATATGCCGGACCATACTGAGGTCGTGCGCCACGAAAATGTAAGTCAAGCCTAACCTATCCTGGAGTTCTTCCAGCAGGTTGACCACCTGAGCTTGAATGCTCACATCCAAAGACGAAATAGGCTCATCGCAAATAACCAGGTCAGGGCTAAGTGCCAATGCGCGCGCAATCCCAATGCGCTGACGTTGACCGCCGGAAAATTCGTGTGGGTAACGATTAACAAAGTCCGGATTGAGGCCGACCAATTTGAGCAAATCCTGGACTTTTTCTTGTTTTTCAGATCGCTTGAGATCTGTATGAACATCCAGAGGGGCTGAAATGATCGACCCAACAGTCATGCGGGGATTGAGGGAAGCATAAGGATCCTGAAAAATCATCTGCATACGCCGGCGCATTTTGCGCAAATCGTTTTCAGGCAGACTGCTCAGATCCACACCATCGAAGATTATTTTCCCGGATGTTGGGTGATAGAGCTGCAAAATAGTACGGGCAACCGTCGTTTTTCCACATCCAGTCTCTCCCACGAGGCCGAGAGTTTCGCCATCGTAAACATCAAAACTTACATCATCCACCGCTTTGACAAAACGCACCTGTCGATTGGTGAATAACCCCTTTGATGCGGGAAAGTATTTCTTTAGGTTCATTACCTGAAGGAGCAACTTTTTTTCCATGTTCATGAAATACCCATTTTCTGAATTTCGCGCCAACGCCAACAGGCGACACTATGACCCTCTTCTGGTCCATTTTCCAATTGCGGTCGTTCCTTCGCGCATCTCTCTTCACGGTAAGTGCAGCGGGCAAAGAAAGGGCAGCCAGATGGCAAATCTACCAGGTCGGGCGGGAGACCGGGAATCGAAATTAATTTGGTGCCAGGCGCCTCGTCAATACTTGGGAGCGAACCTAACAAACCCATGGTGTACGGATGCAAAGTGTGGTTATAAATGTCGTCCACCAAACCACGTTCGATGATCAATCCTGCGTACATTACATTGATACGGTGAACCATTTCCGCCACAATGCCAAGGTCATGTGTGATCCACATCACCGACATGCCCAATTCCTGTTGCAGCCTGATCACAAGGTTAATAATTTGGGCTTGAATGGTCACATCCAGGGCAGTGGTTGGTTCATCCGCAATCAGAAGTTTGGGCTCACATGAAAGCGCCATAGCAATCATTGCTCTCTGGCGCATTCCGCCAGAGAATTGGTGCGGAAAGTTATCAAAGCGCTTGCGTGCTTCTGGAATCCCTACCAAGTTGAGCAGCTCAATAGTCCTTTCCTTAGCCTGTCGTTTATTCATATTCTTGTGAAGGATGAGTGCTTCAGATATCTGAAAACCGATAGTATAAACAGGGTTGAGCGAAGACATAGGATCCTGAAAGACCATCGCAATCTCATGACCACGCACGGTGCGCATGTCTTTTTCGGAAAGTTTTAAGAGGTCCCTGCCATCAAAAAATACCTCCCCCGCGGCAATTTCTCCCGGCGGGATTTGAACCAAGCGCATAATAGACAAAGCATGCACGCTTTTTCCGCACCCGCTTTCTCCAACTACGCCCAGAATTTCACCATGGTTTAGCGTGTAAGATATGCCGTTCACCGCGTTCACAGTTCCATCCTGAGTGTGAAAGCGAGTTGTGAGATTGTTGATTTCCATTAATGGTTTCATATTATTTCCATTACTCAGACGCGCATTTTTGGATCAAGGGCATCGCGCAAACCATCGCCCAGAAGATTAAAACCCAGCACACTGAACATGATAGCCAAACCCGGGAAAAGCACTGCCCACCAGGCTCCGCTGGATAAATATTTGTAACTATCCCCTAACATTGCTCCCCATTCAGGCTCAGGTGGAATAGCTCCCAGACCTAAAAAGCCAAGCGCAGCAGCGGAAAGAATCGCATTGGCCAAACCCATAGTAGCCTGAACAATAATTGGAGAAAGGATGTTTGGCAAGATGTGTCTGAAGAGAATTCGGCCATGTCCTTCGCCGACCGATTGCGCTGCCAAAACGTACTCTTTTTGAGTGACAGATAAGACTGCCGAACGAGCCAGACGGGCATAAATGGGGATGCCAACGACCCCAATGGCGATCATGCCCTTCTCCAAACCTGGACCAAGAAAAGCAACAATTGCAATGGCTAGTAGATAGCTGGGGAAAGAAAGAATAACATCCATAACCCGCATCACGATGTTTGAAAACACTTTTCCATTAACCGGTTTTGCAAGAAGCAGTCCAATCCCCAGACCAATTACTCCGCAGACCAATGCCACCATCGGTCCTACAAAGATTCCAGCAAGTGCGCCTATAAGCATTCCTAAAAGTCCGAATGCCAATCGCCGTAATCTGGATTTGTTCGCTAAAAATGAAGGAGTTGATACGGAGACAATTCCTAATAAGCCAAATAAAAGGCTCTGAATGGGTTGCCTGGCAATCCACGCTGGTAGTGCTCCCAGACCCAGTCCAATTCCAACCATCAACAATGTCTTTTCAAAACGATTTAGATCTGCGCTTTCAAAAAATCCTGCAAAAAGACCGAGAATACTGCCAACAAACAGAGATATACTGACGGCCACCAGACCAACTCTGAGTGAGTTCCATCCGCCGTGGACTACACGACGAAAAATATCTCGTCCTAGTTTATCAGTGCCAAATATGTGAATCTCTGGGGACTCCTCAGAAACCCTCAAAACCGGAGCCAGTAATTTTGAACCATAATCAAGGTCCATCTCGGCATCATAATTCCAAAAGAAGTGTGCGCCAACCGAAGAAAGTACAAAAATAGCCACAACGACCAGACCTACCATTGCGGTCCGGTTTGCAATTAAACACCTCCAAGCGTCCAACCATAATGACCTATGTTCGCGCACTGCGAAATCCGTAAGATCATCCATAACAGGGGATTTCTCTGTCATCGTTGACCTCACTCGTAAGAAATGCGCGGATCAAGCACTGCATAAGAAAGATCCACTAATAAATTAACAAGCATAAAAATGATAGCTATCAGCAAGGTGACGCCCTGAACGATCGGGTAATCTCGCCCAAGGATCGAGTCGTATACCCATTTGCCAATCCCTGGCCATGAGAAGATTGTTTCCGTAAGGACAGCGCCAGCCAAAAGGGATCCAGCTTGTATACCAATAATGGTTATTACAGGCAAAAAGGCATTCTTTAGCGCGTGTCTGAAAAGAACAACCTTTTCTGACAGACCTTTTGCAGAAGCAGTCCGTATGTAATCTTCCTGGAGGACATCCAACATACTCGAGCGAGTCATTCTGGTGATGATTGCGGTTGGAATGGTTGCAAGAGATACCGCTGGCATGATGATGTGTTTCAGCGCGTCTGTAAATCCAACCCAATTGCCTGTCAACAAGCTATCCAAAAGAAACAAATTGGTAATTGGTTCAATCTCAATACCACTGGAAAGCCGCCCTCCGGAAGGCAGCCATTTGAGGATCACCGCAAAAAGCATAATCTCCATGATGCCCAGCCAGAATATTGGCACTGATACGCCAACCAAAGATCCCACCATAGTTGTTCCATCGAGGATTGAATTTCGCCTTGCAGCTGACAAAATCCCGATGGGAATGCCAATTATTAATGAAAGACCCATGGCAAGCAGAGCCAATTCTACTGTGGCAGGAAACCGCTCCTTTAACGTTTCAGCAATTGGAATGCGGCGATGAATGGAATTTCCCAAATCAAACTGCAGTAAACGCCCAAAGTAGCTCACATATTGGCTGTCAAAAAATCCAGGAAGATCGCCTTCTGCTAATGCGTCGCGATCCAAAAATGCTGGTTTGTCCAGCCCAAGTTGCTCCCTAATCCGGGCGACGTTTTCGGCAGTGGCATGCTCCCCTAACATCGCTACTGCAGGGTCACCTGGTATTAATCGTTGAAAAAGGAAAATTACCAGTGTGACGCCAATAAGCGTTGGAATTACAGAAATTAACCTGCGAAGGATATAACGGCCCAAAATGACCTCATTTCAACTTTATATTCAGGGGGCGGTAATTGAACCGCCCCCCGAGTCTAATAGTTCTCCAAATCTGGGAAGCGCTTATATGGGCGCTATCTTAATTTGAGAAATATACATGCTCAAAATTCTCCGCGCCTACAGGTTGTGGTACATAACCCTGAACCGCAGCTGAAAGAATCAGAGGTGTATTGTTGTGACCCAACCAAATCCTGGCCACATCATCATGCAGCATTTGCTCAGCCTGGCGATAGAGCGCAGCGCGTGCTTCTGGATCTGGCAGAGTAACAGCTTCCTGCAGGATCGCTGCAAGTTCAGCGTTTTGATACCAACCTTCTTGTTTAATGGGTTCGGCGCCGGAATTAAAGAAGTAACCCAGGAAGTTATCAGGATCACCATTATCGCCGCCCCAGCCTAACATGTAAAGACCCATCAGGGTACCATTTCTGCGGCTGCCAAGGTAAGTTGGCCAATCACCTTCAAGGTAGAGTTCAACCTTGAAACCTGCCGCATTAAGGTTGGCAGCCATACCTTCGCCGACTTCTTTCGGAGACGGGAAGTAGAAGCGAGTTACGGGCATGTAGTACAGTCGCAGCGGGATTTTCTCACCAGCAGTGTAGAGTACATTGCCGTCTGCATCCAAAACGTCCTCAGCAACTGTCACTTCGCTTAAACCATCCGGGAATCCTGCCTCAGCCAGTAAGGATTTGGAAAGCTCTGGATCATAGGTCCAGTCCTGAATTTCCGAATTGTGACCAAGCAGTAAAGGCGGCAGGAAGTTTGTGGCGACAGTGCCATATTTTCCGAAGAAGTTGGAAATCAGGCCTTCCTTATCAATCGCATGGGCTACTGCTTCGCGAACTCGAACATCCTGAAATTCCAGGATCTTAAAGTTAAAAGCAATATAGCTGGTGTTTAGCGCAGGGCGGGTAAGAATCTGTAAATTGGGATCTTCTTCAGCAGTCATGAGATCTTCGACAACAGCCTGTTCCAACGCATCGATATCACCAGCCTGTAGTGCCAGGAAGCGGGCTGAATCATCAGGGATGACCCGCACGATAACATTCTTGACCTTTGCCGGCTCGCCCCAGTAATCTTCATTTGCAACCAGAACAATCTCGGTACCTTCCTGCCATGAAACAAACTTGTAGGGTCCAGTACCAACGCATCCACCGCTTGGGGTGCCATAAGCTTCGCCAGCGGCTTTAATTGCAGCAGGGCTTGAAATGGCAAACATATCCATGGCCAAATTAGCCAGGAAGGGAGCCATCGGCGAACTCAAAACAAATTCAACATTGAGATCGTCAATCTTTTTGACCTCTGTGATGATGCTGTCGTCATCAAAACCACCCCACATAGCTTCGTAATATTCGAAAACCTGGCTGGGGAAGTGGTAGGGATGATCAGTAAAACGCCAGCGTTCAAAGTTAAAAATCACCGCGTCTGCGTTGAAGTCAGTACCGTCGTGGAATTTTACGCCCTCGCGTAATTTGCAAGCCCAAACGCTTGCGTCTTCATTTGGAGTACACTCAGCCAAAGAAGGCACAGGATTGGTGGTGCCAAGCTCAAAAGCGTAGAGTGAATCCAAAATCTGGCCGGTGACCCTGAAAGATTCACCGTCAGTAACCAGGGAAGGATCGAGCTGAACCGAATCAGCTCCGCGTCCAAAGATAAAAGTGTCTTTTACTGCTTCTGGCTCTGAAGGTGCTTCTGTTTCAGCTTCAGGTTCTGTGGGCGCTTCTGCTGGAGCCGCGCAAGCTGCAAGAAGCAAGCTCGACATAATTAGAAGCACAAACAATCTATATAATATTTTTCTGTTCATTTTTCTCCTCTTACATGATTAATTAAATTAAAAAACTGGAATTTATGTGATTGACTTTGTGCAAATATACCTCCTTCAGGAACAAGAAAAGGTAAGACCTATTCGAATCTACTAAGTAATCTGGATGTTTTTTAAATTATAGCATAAATACCAATTTTTTATTTCTAATTTTGACATCTAATTTTGACATCTAATTTTGACACAAGCGCGATTACACAGCAATTACACATTGCCTTGACACAAGTTGCCTTGACACAAGTTGCCTTGACAAATTGCCTTGACAGGAACTACTGGTTCTTTCAAAAACATCAAATTGGTATGGTTGACCGCTTTTCGTCTGGTCCAAGTGGCAGGCACGGGGGCCTGCCACTACGCCGGCACGGGAGCCTGGCACTACGAAGAAACGGGGATCTGGCAAATACAACCGTTCTGTGAAGCAAAGATCCAAGCAAGATGCGGTTGTCTCTTCCAAATCAGAGTCCAAAACTGTTGCCGCCTGCTTATGACCATCCTTGGAGGACCTATGGAAAAAAGATAAATGGCAAACCTGTACTGAACACTTTATCAACCGAATAGGACATTTCTAAATTGCTGAGATTAGGACATTTCTAAATTGCCTTGACATCTAATTTTGACATCTAATCTTGACACTAATTTTGGCCATAATTGTATTTGACATATTGACATTTTAGTGGACCCAGAGAGATTCGAACTGTGCGCAGCCTTCTGGCGCCAGCCAGAACCGACCTTCTCAATCGTCAATTAAGCAAAAACAGCCTTGCGGCTGCTTTAGTGGACCCAGAGAGATTCGAACTGTGCGCCCTTCTGGCGCCAGCCAGAACCACCTTCTCAATAGTCAATTAAGCAAAAACAGCCTTGCGGCTGCTTTAGTGGACCCAGAGAGATTCGAACTGTGCGCAGCCTTCTGGCGCCAGCCAGAACCGACCTTCTCAATAGTCAATTAAGCAAAAACAGCCTTGCGGCTGCTTTAGTGGACCCAGAGAGATTCGAACTCTCGACCTTCTCAATGCCATTGAGACGCGCTCCCAACTGCGCTATGGGCCCCTATTTACTCTTTTTCAATTGTATCCCATGGCGCTCCCAATTCCCCCGGGAAGGGGACTTCGTGCGCTATGGGCCCCTATTTACTCTTTTTCAATTGTATCCCTGGCGCTCCCAATTCCCCCGGGAAGGGGACTTCGTGCGCTATGGGCACTTCTTCTCGAATGGACCTGGAGGGATTCGAACCCTCGACCTCTTCAGTGCGATTGAAGCGCGCTCCCAACTGCGCTACAGGCCCGTACTCCATCCAGATTTCAAGTTTCAGTATTCTAACGGTTTGAACCAGTAATGTCAAGCATTATTGGCGGTTCGGATTTGGCGGTGTGTCCCGGAATGCCTCAATAGAAATTTACTTTAAGCAAGCCGTAAACCTTCTTTTGCGATATACTAAGGGAAATCAAACTGCCACGCTCACCCATTATGGCAGAATAAAACTTATCAGGAGGATGTGCATGCCACCCAAGGGATGGGTAGAAATTAACGAACTGTATTGTAAGGCTTGTGAAACCTGTGTCACCGATTGCCCAACGCAAGCGCTCGCGATTGACATGAGCCGGCTGACTGTGAAGGGCTATCACCCCGCTTTTATGCTTCACCCCGAAGACTGCACCGGCTGCGGTATTTGTGCGGTGGTTTGCCCTGAGGCAGCCATCACGGTCTACCGCGGTGTGCGCCCTGGCACCAAAAAAGAAGGGGAGGTTGCATAATGGCACTTGAAATGATCAAAGGAAATATTGCTATTGCTGAGGCAGCGATGCGGGCTGGTTTGGTCTCGTACTTTGGCTACCCTATCACTCCCCAAACAGAGCTGCTAGAGCATCTCAGCGCGCGCATGCCCGAACTGGGGCGTGCTTTTGTGCAGGCTGAAAGCGAACTTGGCGCGATCAACATGGTCTACGGCGCAGCCTGCACAGGTTTGCGCACCATGACCTCCAGCTCCAGCCCGGGCGTCAGTCTGATGCAGGAGGGGATCTCCTATATCTCCGGCACTGAGGTGCCCGCCGTTATCGTGGATGTCGTCCGCGGTGGTCCGGGCTTGGGCAACATCGCCCCCTCTCAGTCTGACTACACCCAAATGGTCCATGGCGGAGGGCATGGAGAGTATCACCTGATCGTGCTCGCCCCTGCCTCCGTGCAGGAAGCTGTTGATCTGACAGGTCTGGCTTTCGATCTGGCGGAAAAATACCGCATGGTTGTCTGCCTGATGCTGGATGGATCTTTGGGCCAGATGATGGAACCTGTGGAACTACCCGAGTTCCAGCCCATGCGCACCACGCCGCCAGCCTGGGCCATCGGCAGCCCTGATTCTAAAGAACGCGTTGTGCTTACCTCGATCAACATCGATCCGCCCAACCAGGAACAATTCAATGTCAAGATGATGACTCGCTGGGAAGAGGTTGTTAGGAACGAGCCGCGCTACAAGGACTACTATCTGGATGATGCTGAATACGTTGTGATTGGCTATGGAACTGCCGGTCGCATCGCCCTCTCCGCGGTGCGTGCTGCCCGCGAACAGGGTCACAAGATTGGTCTGCTGCGACCCATCACGCTTTCACCCTTCCCTGCCAAGGCGGTGGACGAGTTGGCAGACAGGGTCAAAGGTTTCCTGGTGGTAGAAATGAGCAATGGTCAGATGCTGGACGACGTTGTCTCCATCGCTGCCCGCCGGGTGCCCGTGGACTTCTACGGTCGCATGGGCGGGATGGTTCCGTATCCAGATGAAATTGCCAATGCTATTAATGAACTGGTGAACAGTGAGCACGATGTAAACATAGATGGACGCGCGAAATGGCTGGCAAAAATGCGTGAGACCGTGGGAACAGGAGAGTAAATCATGACTGAAACAGATGTCAAAGTTGTCTATCAACGTCCGCTTGGTTTAACAGATACGGTTACTCACTATTGCCCGGGCTGCACGCACGGCGTAGCCCACCGCCTGATTGCGGAAGTGCTCGAAGAAATGGGCGAGCTAAAGAATACCATCGGCGTTGCCCCCGTGGGGTGCGCCGTTTTTGCCTACAACTACTT
>JAXGPH010000018.1:0-33021 GCA_040767065.1 Anaerolineaceae bacterium
TTGACATATTTTGTCGTTTGGGAGCAGCTGGCATGCAGACGCCCCATCCACAGCATTCCTCTTCATCAGATAGCAGGACTTAACCCGGCTGCGAAAAAGGAGATCTGGAAATGGCTCTGGAAGACACGCTAAAACCCTGACTTCCGAAAAGTTCCTGATAGAATTAGCGTATGAAACTGAGCAAGATACTTGACCTGCGTGGAACGAAAATCGCTTATTTAGTGCTGGCGATGGTTGGCAATGTTGCCATGGCACTGCTATTCTTCAGCCTGGTAGACGGACTGATGGCACGCTACGGCGAGTTAGTGACCGGGCTGGATACCACCCTGATGTTGGGCATTTTTCTCGGTTCCCTGGCGGTCGGTTTCATGGTGACCATGATCGCCAAAGACAAACGCGGTCTGACTTACGGCGTCTATGGCGGGCTGGCTGGAATGCTTGTTATCGGGTTGATGACCTGGAAAAGCGGTTTGCTCTCAGCATTGATCGGTCTGATGGCAGTTTTTGGCGGATTTAACGGCGGTTCGCTTGGGGAAATGTTTCAGCATATCCGCAAACGGAAATAGTTGAACTAATCAAACAGGTTGTGGGGAAGAACTGGTCGGCAGCCAGGGCATTTGCGCGCCCTCAATGCCAAGGTGTTCGGCGAGGGCGGCTCGCATGGCAGTACGGTCATCCCAAAGGTATTCCTCGCTGCCAAAGCACATGGACTGCTCGTGCCCCTTCCCGCAGGAGATCACCAAATCGCCAGATCTGGCAAGGCTGATGGCTTTGCGCAGTGCGTCTCCGCGGTCCGGCACGCAGTAAAAATTTACGCCTTCCACGCCGCCGGCTTGGAGCGCTGATTGCGCCATGTCTTTCAGAATGCCGTCAAGCGGCTCGGTGCGCGGGTCTTCAGCTGTGAGGATGGTGATGTCAGCAAGTTTGACTGAGACAGCCGGCATCATGCGCCGCTTTTCGCGGTCGCGCAGACCGGCTGAGCCGTAGACGGCGATCACCCGACCTTGCGTCATTGCGCGGGCGGTGACCAGGGCGTTTTCAAGGGCATTTGGCGTATGCGCAAAGTCGACAATGGCAGTGAAGTCCTGCCCGAGCTCAATGCGCTGCATGCGTCCGGGGATGCCTTCAAAGCTTTCGAGATCCTTCACAGCTTTTTCAAGCGGCACTCCGAGCGAAGTAACCGCGGCAAGCGCAGCCAAGACGTTAGAGACGTTATAAATGCCGGCGATGGGGCAGTGCACCGGCAATTGCTTCGTTTCCGTGTGCAGCGTGAAGCTCAGATCGCTGGTGGTGCTGTTGATGCCCTCCGCCCAGAAGTGGGCTTCATTAATCCGGCTATAGGTGAGGAAGCCCGGGGGGGCAATGCGTTTGAGATAGTCGTAAGAGCGGTCATCCTTATTGAGAATTGCCAACCGAAGGTTGCCAATCGGTTTAGGTGGGGTTTCCCGGAGCATCTCGAACAACCTGCCCTTGGTTTGGAGGTAATTCTCGTAGCCGCCGTGATAATCGAGGTGCTCGTGAGTCACATTTGTGATAACCGCCAGGTCGTAATCGCAGGCGGTCACACGCCCCTGGGCAAGCCCGTGCGAAGTTGTTTCGAGCACGCAATGTGTCATGCCGGCAGCCACCATTTGCGCCAGGTAAGCCTGGATGTCGGGGGAATCGGGCGTGGTCACGTGGAAGCCGGTATCGAGCGCCTGGTCGCCAATCAGTGCGTTGACGGTGCTGATTATGCCGGCGTTAGTGCCGGATTTGGTCAGAAGGTGGTGGATCAGCATCGAGGTGGTGGTTTTGCCGTCCGTACCGGTGACGCCGATCATGCGGAGTTTCCGCGCTGGAAAACGTTGGAAACTCGCCGCCAGGTACGCCAGGGCGAAATGCAGGTCTCCTTGCAGGCGGACGTAGGGAATGGGAAGATCCTCCGGTTTGAGTCGGTCGCTGAGGATGACCCTGGCGCCATTGGCAACAGCGGATGGGATGTAATGGTAGCCGTCGCTATTTTCACCTTTGATGGCGACGAAAGCATAGCCCTTCCGGACGCGGCGCGAGTCACTTGTGACCCCCGTGATCATCACTGGCGGGATTGGGTCCAGAGCGTTCAGCGGCGCAGCCGAAAAAACAGTGCGGAGTGAACGGCGTCGGATGGGTTGATCCATTTCGAGTTACTTTCTTTTTTTTGCAGGCTGCTTTTTCTTATTCAGCAGGTAGGCAGCCAGCAGGCTCAGCAGCCCTACAGCCAGGCAGACAAAGCCCCACGTGGTCAGTTCGCCTCGGGTGGCGGCAGTGGATTCGGTGATTTCCATACTGAAATCAATTCTTTGCTGATTTGTGATGGCATAGTTACCGCTCAGGGTGTTGTCGCCGAGTGCCATTGAAACGCTTGCTTTGGATATACCAGCAGTGAAAGGCTCCACTTCCCAGACAAAGGTTTTTCGTCCGCTCTCCACCGGGATTAGCACGCGCTTCTGCGGCTGGATGACGGTTTTGATCATGTCGAGCTGCAAGTCAAAAACGACTCCATCATCCAACACGCTCTCAAGCGCTTCATCTGCCTGGTATGCCACCGTGATCAAATTCTTGCGCCCGGTTTCCAGCTTTTCGGGATAGGTTACCGTTACGTTCAGGCTGCCGCCGCTGCCGTAAATCCAGTCTGCCAGGGCAACAGCCTGGCTTTGCGAGGCGACAGGGATCGCCCGCCGTGTGAAGAGAAAGCCGCTGACAGCCAGTAAAAGCAGCCCTACGATCAGAAATATTGTTTGTTTTTTGATTTTCATTTGAACACCACCAGATAAATAATACCCAAAACCAGGATCGCAGAAGTGACCCTGCCAAGTACTGTGTAACCATTATTGAGCGCAAAAAGCAGCAAGAACGGCAGCAACACTTCGATCACGAGGATCAGCATGTTGATGCGAAATCTTTTGGTCTCTTTACTCAGGCTCATTTCAGGCTCCACTGTTGAGCAGCCACGACCAAATACCGGTCGCAACAGCCACGATGAATATTGGGATTAGACCATAACCGACCATCTTGCGCAAGACCTTGCCTTCCTGCCCACCGAGACCAACCGTGGTGCAGCTGACGATCAGCTTCGTGGGGGACATCACGCTCCCCAGCGAACCGCCGGCGTTCTGAGCTGCCAGAATCAGCGGCACATTGAGCTTGAGCAAAGCGGCTGCCTCTGCCTGGAGCGCACCAAACAGGATATTGCTGTTATTGTTTGAACCGGTCAAAAAGGCGCCTATCACCCCTACAAAGGGCGCTACCACGGGGTATATCACCCCGTTGATGGTTTCGGCGATTCCCCGTGCGAGCGTGCTTGTCATGCCGACGTGGGTCATGATCGTGGATACTCCAGCCATCATCACCACACCCAGACTGGCATCGACCGCGTTGTGAGCAGTGACGCTCAGCATGTGGCGGGGGGAGGTGCTTTTAAACAGCCCTTTACGCTTCAACAGAATCGATGAGAGCAATACGCTTACCAACAACACCGTGCCTGGGTGGGAAAAGGGGTAAATAGTGGCGCTGGATTCCGCCGGAGTAACGAACCCTAACCCGGAAACGATCTCAGGGTAATTGAAACTGATCTCCACCTGATTGAGGAAAGTGTTGAGGGGGCGAATCAGGATGACAGAAAAACCAATCACCACAAGCAAAATGTAGGGCGTCAGGCGCAGCAGAAGATCCCGGGGATAAAGTTCATGCCCGCCATTCGCGATGGCAGTCTTCACGCCGTGATAGGCTGGCAGGCGCGTGAGGAAAAAGAGAGTGGCGATGCCAACGAGCGAAGGTCCGATTGTGCTGAGGCTCCAAAGACCCAGCGTGTTGAGAAGGTAGAGCGTGGTGCCCATCGTGAGGCTGATCGTGAGGATGGCGGGGAAGGCATGGCGCACACCCTTCCATCCGGTGCCGAGAAAGGTGATAATCACGCCTGTTGGCACGAAGCTGAGCGCGAGCAGGATGGCGGCATAGGGGGCGATGAGCAAACCAGGCATTCCCGAAACAGCAATCAGCGACTCGAAGGCGGTTGCCATCGAGCCAAATGAGACTGCCCAGCCGTGCCCGATGGCGGTCATGATGATCGAGAGGATCGGGTCAAAGCCCATCCCCACCAGGATTGGCGCGCACACCGCCACAGGCACCCCGAAGCCGCCCATGCCCTGCAGGAAAGAAGTGAGCAGCCAGGCGATCATCAAAAGCTGGATGGAACGGTCATTGGAAAGGCGGGGGAGGAATAGACTGATCGCGCGGATGGTGCCGACCTCGCTGGCGAGGCTGTAGAGCAGCAGGGCTCCCCAAATGATTATGAGCATATTCAATGCCAGCACAAGCGCTTTCACTTGCGACCAGGCGAGGATCTTCCAGCTTCCGCCAAAGGCGATCAGGCTGACGGCAGCTGCCACCAGCCAGCTCATCGCGCCAGCGCGCAGCCCTCCCCATTTGAAGAGGAGCATGAGAATGATGATGGTCAGAATGGGTAGAAAAGAAAGCAGCCAGCTGCCAAGGGTCAGTTCCATAGGGGAACAATTATAAGATATCGCGCTGAAAACGTGGCTGTTTCTCACATTAGTTGTTTCTCACAGTAGTTGTAGGCTGGATTGCGCCTCCTGCCCCGCTTATTTTGTGGGGCCTGCCCCGTGTATTTTTGCGGGGTTCAACCCGGCATTTCTATACACTTTTAATTACGATGTCTTGGTAGGGTGGGTTGGCGTCACAGAATCTCGTCCCGACTTAATATCAAGATAGCCAACCCACCTTAAACGTGCAACTAAGTCGCCGGCACGAACAAAAATCACACGTCATCGTGAGGAAGCAAAGCGACCGTGGCGATCGAGGTTTTTGGGCTTCCCTTGGGGGAAGCTGGCTCACGCCGCAAAGCGGGCGTGAGACTGAAGAGGGTCACATCCCCCATGATCGTGCCGGCCTCCAGGCCGGGTTGCTTAACTCAACCCGGCAATCTTTGTTGCATGATTGTGCCGGCTTCCCAGCCGAGCACACGCTTTGACCGCCGGTCTCCATGATAATGTGTATCATCGGACACATAGACCAACAAGTCACTACCACTTCACAGCTCAAGGCCGGTAGACGGCAGAAAAACAAATTGACAAATTTGTACAGGGTGTGAGAATAAAAACATAGGGTGGGTGGAGGTCGAACCCACACAGTGTCACCACCGACGGATTTTAAGTCCGTTGAGTCTGCCTATTCCGCCACCGCCTCGTGTGAGCAGTATTTTACCATCATCTACGTATTTTCATGCCCAGGTTTTTTTACGAAGACCTCACTCCTAAAGATTGGTCCAACTGACGGCAATCACAATTACACCTATCGCAGGGGTTACCCCCGTGGTTACCCAGTGCGGGCCCCTTCCGCAACAGCCCAATATAGGCAGTGGCGGTTGGAGTGAATCCCCACCGAACAGATAAAATTGCCTTGACATTTGAAGTAACTTTCGGCTATAAATTTATCGTTGCATACATTCCCAAGGAGTAACCGCCCATGCCGCCCATCTTACGAGCAAATAACCTGGTAAAAAAATTTGGGGACCTCACAGCTGTAGACGACGTCTCCTTCGAGATTTACGAAGGTGAGATTTTCAGTTTGCTCGGTCCAAATGGTGCAGGCAAAACGACCACCATCTCAATGCTCTCAACGCTCCTCACCCCCACCAGCGGTGACGCCATGATCAATGGTTTCTCGATCAATAATGACAACATGCAAGTACGCAATTACATCGGCATCGTCCCCCAAGAGATTGCCTTATATGACGACCTGACCGCCTTCGAAAACTTGTACTACTGGGGTCGACTCTATAACCTGAGTGGCCGCACCCTGGAGCTACGCGTCGCCGAGGTTTTGGAACAGATTGGTCTGACAGATCGTGCCAAAGACCGGATTAAAACCTATTCCGGGGGGATGAAGCGGCGTGTCAACATTGCTGCCGGACTTCTCCATAAGCCCAAACTGCTATTCATGGATGAACCAACCGTTGGGATCGATCCTCAATCCAGGCGCATGATCCTGGATAAGGTGAAAGAACTCAACCAGCAGGGCATGGCGATCTTATATACCACACATTACATGGAAGAAGCCCAGGAATTATCAAACCGGGTCGGGATTATCGATCATGGCAAGCTCATCGCGGTCGGGACTCAGGAAGAACTGACCAAACAGGTTGGTGAGAACGATTCGATCCACATTCTTACAGATCCCATGGATGACCTGTCCACAATTGCCGCTAAATTGCAGGGGTTTGATGGAATCACCCGGGTCAAGGTCGATGAGAGCGGGCTTCACCTGATCACCAGTAACGCAGAAACCAATCTCGCACCGATCATCCAGGAAGTCAGTCAGGCTGGAGCACGGATCAAGTCGATCGAAATCATTGAACCCAACCTCGAAACCGTTTTCCTCCATTTGACCGGTCGCGCGTTAAGGGACTGAGATCATGCGAAAAATCTGGCAAATCGCACGCAAAGACCTGTTGTTAATCGTCCGGGATCCTATGGCTTTGGTTTTTTACCTGCTGGCGCCCTTTTTATTAACCCTGGGTATGGCTGCCATCGCCGGATCCTTTAGCCCAACAGATTCTGGTCTTTCAAACATTCCAATCGTAATCACCAATGCTGATCAGGCACAGCTTGGGGATAGCCTGGTGGATGTGTTCCAGTCCGAAGAATTGGATTCATTAATAGAGCCGGTCCTGAAGCAGGATTTTGAGACCGCTCGCAAGCTGGTCGACGACCGCAAAGCAGTCGCCGCACTGCTTATCCCTGCCGGCTTCACTTCCAGCATCATCCCACAGACAGACCAATCCATTTCTGCCAACAACGTGCAGTTGCTGCTTTATACCGACGGGGAATCAATCTACTCGATTGGCGTAATTCGAACGATAATCGAGACCTTCCTCAGCGAACTCGAATCCACACGCGCCAGCTATTCAGTCTCTCTGACCAAAATGCTTACAGAAGGGTTAATCCGTCCTGAAGAATTGCCAGAGATACTGGAAGCTTTTTCCAGCGGTATTGAACCCACCAACAGAGAAGCTGACGCTTATACAATAGTCAGCAACGAGAAGACATTTGAAAGTGAAAATGTTTCCTACCTGGCAATGATTGCGCCAGGCATGGCACTAATGTTTTTAATGTATAACGTGACTGCCGCTGGAGTATCCTTCTTGATAGAGCGCAGAGAGTATACATTGCAGCGAAATTTGGTCAGCCCGACAAGAAGTTATCAAATCATCATCGGCAAGTCCCTGGGGATCTTCCTGCGTGGTTTTGCCCAAGTTCTGATCCTGGTACTCACTTCAGCCCTGCTCTTCAGACTTTATTGGGGTAACTGGCTTGAAGTATTGCTATTGATCGCTTTTTCCACTTATGGGGCTTTGGGTTGGGGGATGTTCCTCACCAGTTTTCTCAAAACTCCTGCTCAAGTTTCTTCTACTGGCAGCGCGATAAGTCTGCTTTTTGGTTTGTTGGGTGGTGGGTTCCTGCCGATGACAGGTCTGCCGGAGTGGTTGAAAACGGCTGCCGGGATCTCACCAAACGCCTGGGGCAGCCAGGGCTTCACGATCCTGGCAGCCGGGGGTAGCCTGGCAGATCTGAAGACGGTCCTTTTGGCGTTATTCGTCATGGGCACGCTATTACTCAGCACGGCATCGATTTTCTTCCGCCGCAATGTAATCAAGGTAAATGGGTAATCATGGCAAAACTTTTCGGAATTATCAAAAAAGACATCAGGCTCTATTTTGCCTCACCCATCTCACTGGTTTTTTTCATTGTTTTACCTGTCATGTTCACGGTGGTCCTTGCATTCGCAACCGGAGGATTTGGTGGAGAAATCGTCTTGAGTTATGTTGACCAGGCGAATACGCCTCTTTCTGCTAACCTTGTGCAGCTGATACAAGAAGGAGATGGGCTCAAAACAAGAGGTATCGACTTGGTAACTGCCCAGTCTCAATTCGCGGAAGGAAACCTGGATGCCTATCTCGTCATACCGGCAGATTTCAACACTGAAACCTTACTGAATGGCAGCCTTTCAGTGCAGTTTTTCCAACAACCCAACCGCACCTCCAGCCAGACGATCTACCGGGCTCTCCGTTTGGCCCTGACCAAGCTGACCAGCTCTCAGGCAAAGTTGAGATCAGTTATGCAGACGTATCAAACTCTTCACCCGGAAGTTAGCGCAGCCGAGCTTGAGAATCTGACCGACCAATTAAGCTCAGAAATCCAGCTTGAGATTGCCAATGCCCCCTCCAGATTGACTGAAAGTGTCAGCCAAAAAGGTGACGAGGTTATTTATGATCCTGTAACAAGCTCCTCAGCCGGGCAATTGATCACTTGGGTCTTTATTCCGCTTGTTGGACTTTCTGGAGCAATGGCTTACGAACGTCAGCAAGGCACCCTGAAACGTCTTCTAACAACCCCAACCTCCCGTCTGACCTATTTTTCAGCAACCATTCTCGGACAGGTCTTGATTTCATTGGCGCAAGTTTTTTTGCTGATGATTTTCGGAGCATTAGTATTGAAAGCACCCTGGCTAGACCGACCTTTACCGACTTTTTTGCTGTTGCTGGCTTTTGCACTAGCCTCAGCTGGTCTGGGCGCTTTCCTTGGAAGCTTGGTTAATACCGAAAGCCAGGCTTCGGGTATCAGTAGTTCCATCGGTATGATATTTGCACTGCTTTCAGGCGCTTGGTTCCCAATTGAACTTTTCCCTAAGGTCATGCAAAACACAGCCAAAATTTTCCCGACTTACTGGGGCATGCAAGGACTGAAAGATATTCTCATCAGCAACAAGCCAATTGCAGAAATCCTGCCTACTGTCGGCATCCTGCTTGGCTTTGCTATCCTGTTCCTTTCGCTGGGTTTAATCTTCTTCAAAACTGAATAGGGGGCTTGCTTTCAGGGGCAAGCTCTTCCCATTCGGATAAGCCTTGGTCAATCCGCTTTGTCTTCAACACTCTCTAATAAAATGGGTGGGGTGATCCCAAATCGTTAAATTGCATGCCATATAACGAGCGTTGTTGGTCTTGGTCCATCTGCCAGGAACTGGTAAAATTATGCCATTCAAGGAGAGAATAATGAGCGTCAAACACATCCAGGATATCCCCACCGTGCCCGTCCCAAATGCAACCGGCGTGAGCAAAGCGGTCCTGATCTCAGCTGAAGAAGCCCCCAATTTTGCCATGCGCAAGTTCAGCATCGAGCCCGGCGGAAGCATGCCGCTGCACACCAACAAAGTCGAACATGAGCAATATGTTCTGCGGGGCAAAGCCCGTGTGCGCATTGGGAAGGAGCTCTTCGAAGTAAGCCCAAGCGATATCATTTTCATTCCTGCTGACGTGCCACATTATTACGTCAATATCGGCGATGAGCCTTTCGAGTTCATTTGCATGGTGCCAAACAAGGAAGACACAACCACCCTCCTCTGATCGCTGTACTTCCCAAGGAGTAGCTAAAATGCCCCGTTCTACTTCTCCAATTGCTACCGATCACGTGATCCTGGCGCTGCTTGACGAAAAACCAATGCATGGCTACGAAATCCATCAAAGGATTACCTCCATGCCCGGCATTATCAAAATCTGGAGCATCAAACAGGGTTTGCTTTACGCAAAGCTTGAAAAATTGAAGGAAGCTGGTCTGCTTGAGGACGCCCCCGACCACCCCGAAGCCAACCCGACCCGCCGCTACTTCAGGCTTACATCTGCCGGGAGGGAGGCGCTAAACACCTGGATTGACACCCCAGTTAACAGGGCGCGCGATATCCGCCAGGAATTCCTGGCAAAGTTGATCATCGCGCGTAAATATTCGCCCGAACGCGCGCTCACCCTGCTGAGAGCCCAGCGCAAAGTCACCCGAGGCTGGCATTCCAGTCTCGCCGGAGAGAAAGCTCCAAAGGAAGAGTCAGAACTGGATGATTGGATTGTTCATTCTTACCGCCTGTTTCGGGATGAAGCCAACCTGCGTTGGCTGGATGACCTGGAAGAATGGCTGATCAAGCTCAGCTGAAAGCAGTTCTTCTCACAATCAAGGATGTCTCTCTCAAAAATTAAACTGCAGTGTCCGTGGTTCAGATTCGATACTTATCCTCAGGGCTCATTTTATCGTCTTTACAAGAAAAGGATGAAAAGAAGTTCGGGCTTGTGCCAAGAGACCACTCCTTACTGATTTCCCTGCTGATTTCTCATCTTCACTCAATCCAGGTATCTGTTGTAGAATGAAAGCTGACTCTTAAACTGAAAGCTGCTATCTTATGACTTCAACTGAAAACATACAAACGCCCAAAACCCAAGGTAATGTCATCTCCGCATGGATCATCCGCCTGTTTAAAGGCATCCTCGCCGGCATCGGCGCCATTACGCCCGGCCTTTCCGGTGGAGTGCTCATGGTGGTATTTGGAATCTACGAGCCTCTTGTACGGTGGCTGGCGGATATCCGCCAGAAATTCTTGCCCAACCTGCGTTATTTCCTTCCAGTCGGAATTGGTGGGATCATTGGCGTTGTCGCTTTTTCGGCTGTCATTGATTACGCCTTCGGTCATTTTGCCGCGCAGTTCACCTGGCTCTTTATCGGCTTTATTACCGGCACTTTTCCCTCTCTGCTAAAAACTGCGGGCGAGCAGGGTCGTAAAAACTGGCACTGGCTGCTGCTTGCCCTGTTTGCAGTGGGGATCTACCTCTTCATGACCTGGATGGAAACCATCCACTCTGTCACCATGCAGCCCGGTTTCTGGGGTTGGGTGCTCAGCGGTGCGCTGACCGGGCTTGGATTGGTTGTGCCAGGTATGAGCCCTTCGAACTTTCTGCTTTACCTCGGTCTCTACCAGCCAATGGCGAATGGCATCAAAAACCTCGACCTGAGTGTGATCCTTCCGCTTATTCTCGGAGTGGTGTTGGTGATTTTCCTTTTTGCACGGTTGGTTAGTTGGCTCTTCCGCAATCACCATGCCCTGATGTACCACGTCATTATTGGCATCGTAATCGGCTCAACCGCTGCCATTATTCCTTCTGGTGTAAACCAGATTGGCGTCATCCTGGCATGCGCATTGCTCTTTTTGGTGGGTGGTGCTGCATCCTACGGATTAGCAAAACTGGACGAAAAGCATCCGCACGAGTCATTGTTTTAGGCTCACAAAAACAACGGGAGAATATCCATTCCTCCCATTGAAATTTTATCGATTGACCTGACTGTCAAAAGATCAGGAATTTTCCGCTGGCAAACCGCAGTCAAAGGATCCTGTCAGCCCCTTGCCAAAGCGGAAGATGTGTTCCACTTGTGCCTTACCGTCCATATGCTGACATCCAATCACGAGATTGTCAAGTTTGAAGCGCCACTTCATATTCGTGTGTTTGAGAATTTCGGTTACCTCATCCAGCTGCTGCCAGCCAAGGTCTTCCGTTGGCAGAGTGATATGCGGTTGCCAATTCTCTACAGAGTAAAGAGGTGAAGGCTCGCATGTAAAAGGAAACAACTGCTTCCAGATCAGAGCGTGCAGTTTCGTTAGCTTCGATGATTTACGGACTTCAATAAAAAGGACGGGTGGCACTCCGGGAAAATGATTAAGACCATTGGTCCGTACTTCAAAGGGTTTCTGCCTCAAAGTAAGCTCGTGCAGAAGAGGGAGAACCTCTTCCTCCTGGTAGCCTTCCCCTAACTGCCAGGTGAAATGCGGGATTGGGGTGATGCGGAAATATTTCAAACCAAAATGCGCCTGGAGAGTATCCCAAATCTGCTGGATCCTGGTAGTGTATGGCTCTGGAATTAATGAAATAACCGCCTGCATAAGTTCTCCGAGGTTTCATTTTATCATTATAAACGGCAGGTTTCTTGACGAACATACAACGCGTTTTGTCGTTAAGGATGATTTTTAGGACCAATGGTTCTTTCAAAAATGTCAAATTGGTATGGTTGACCGCTTTTCGTCTGGTCCATATGGCAGGCACGGGGGCCTGCCACTACGCCGAAACGGAGGTCTGGCAAATACAACCGTTCTTTGGAGAAAAGATCCAGGTAAACTGCGATTGTCTCTTCCAAATCAGAGAATCCAAAACCGTTGCCACCTGCTTATGACCATCTTTGGAGAACCTATGGAAAAAAGATAAATGGCAAACCTGTACTGAACACTTTATCAACCGAATAGGACATTTCTAATTGCCAGCATTAAGTCATTTCAAAATTGCCTTGACACGGATATACAACGTGAAAATGCAGGCGGTCCAAGCGTTATAATGATTGAAAATACTCAAAGTCTCAGGAGCTTGGAATATGCTGAAAATCAAGACTAACTATGAGCCGGAACAAGCCATCCTCGAAACCGACCGTGCCACTCTCCGGATTGGCTCGAAAGCTGGTGAGTTTGCTGCTTATGACCTTTTGCTTGGCGCGTTAAGTGCTTGTTTTTATGCTAATTTAAACGACATCCTTGAAAAACGAAAAGAGGAGATCTCATCCATTGAGATCGTCGTTACCGGCGAAAAGCGCACAGAAGTGCCAACCACCCTCGAATGGGTAAACCTGGAAATTACTGTCACAGGTGACGTGAATGAAAAACAATTCCTGCGCTCGGTGGACCTGGCTGCCAAGTATTGTTCAGTTCACGAAACCATCAGCAAAGTGGCAAAAATGACACATGAGGTGAAATTTAATCCCTTGACCTAAGATTCCTGATCAATAAATGAGAGTCTTCCTTGTGATGAGGAAAGCCTCTGTTTTTTTGTTGCCAGTTTGGTGATTTTGAGATTATTTCAAGATGATTGGCAAAGACATTCCGTAGCCAGTGACGACCTTCATCCCATACAGCACATCCGTGCCGGTTAGATCGGTGAAGGCGGTTTCCACTTTGAAATAGACAACTTGATTTTCTGGGACCATCACACCCAGGCTGGTGTTGCTGTTCATAGCAGGCGCTGTCGCGCTGCCCAAGAGCGTGGTGCCATCAGAGGCATAGACCGAAACCCGTACTGCCGCGCCCGCACCAATCGAGCGTGCAAAAAACATATAGCGGTCGTGATCACCCGTCCAAAACTTGAACCAATCTGCATCTCCCAAACCGCAGATGTTGCGCTGGTGTTCTACGCCCAGGCTAATAAAAATTGCTGTGGCGGCGCTGTCATCCTGCTCCGCGTCATCTTCCACGCACGTTGCAGGCGTGGTTACGGTAATTTCGGCTGCGTCCCCTGCCGGCCAGGCTTCAGCCTGACCATTGCTGTCGATCACGCGCATGCGAAAACCATAACTCTCGCCCGGCGTCCCAACAAACCAGGCCGCCCTTGCCGCTGCGGGGTAGGTCATCTGGCGAGTCGTGGACCAGGCTTCGGTTCCCGGGCGCCACTGGATCTGGAATGAGGATATCCCTGCTCCCGAATTGGTTGCTGTCCAATTGAGCTTGAAAGCCGTTCCGTTGTAAGTAGTTGGCGTTGTCATCTGGCTGACCGGAGGAGGGCAGGCGTGGTCCACCTGGATGGTGCGGCGGGAAAGCAAACTGACCTCATTCCCTTCGTGGTCCCAGATTTTTAGAGCGATTTCCAGCGGACCGTTCAACGGTCCAATCTGGCACAAGTTCACATCCCAGTCAAACACACCTGCAGCGCTTGGATTGCTGACCCGCGGACCGATCTCCTGCCAGCTGCCACCAATCAGCCCCTGTAAAACGGCGGTTTTGACACGTACGTCATCTTGCGTGCTGGCAGTTACATCCATCAGGGGGTTGCTGCCCGTCGCCACCACCGCCCCAGCCACAGGGCTCGTCAGCTGCCCGGTGGGAGGATTTGCGCCAGTGTTTCCCGATACAAACCAATCGTTATTCGGGTTCAGCGGGTCCGCTTTGTTACCGATGCACTCGGTCGCGCCGTCATAAATGGGCAGGTGCGTAACCTCGTAGCAGGTACGGGGGATGCCGTTGTTAATCGACACGTCTGTAAAACGCGCATCCACTGAGACACCCCAGGGATAGCCATCACCTCCCCACCAGAAACCTTGAACCACCATGAAATGGACATGCTCGGAAGTGCTGTAGCCGGTATCGTCCGTGTCGCCTATGTAGGTTCCCCTGCCAATATAGACACCCTGAACGAGGTGATCGGGCACAGTGCCGTAGGCAAGATGCAGGTAGATTTGGTATGCTCCGCCTACAACGTCCTGCAAAACGATGTAATTGGTGCAGTAAGTATTTCCATCAGGGCAACTATCACGCGAAGAGACAACTGTGGCTGCACGCGCCGAAATCAGGGGAAAATGACCGACATCCGTGAAATCGTAAGCATAATGGCAATACTCTTCATCGCAGCTTGGATAACCAAGGGGTGGATAATCATGGAAATGGAGAACAGAGCCCTCAAGTTTGTGGGCAGTGCCTTTGACGTATGGGAGGTAATAGCCCCAGATGGTTTGCGGACTCGTATTGGGAGTTTGCGCATTCGCAGCCTGTAACTCTGCTGGTAAAAATCCTTCCGGCAGTTGACTGAAAGCTTCTTCCCAGCCCGGGTCGCCTCTCAGCAGCACTTTCCAGCCATCAGAGTCCAGGATTCCCAGAGCCATACCGGGTTCGGTTGCGAGGATCCGCCCACTGTAGTCGCGCAGCGCCAGCCAGAGAACGGCGGTTTTCCCGTCCGATGAGATAAAGGCTTCATCCAATACAGGCTCAAACAAGTTGCTGACAGGGTCATCGCTATTGGCAGCTAAAAATTCATCGTAGCGTTGCTGGTATGCCTCCCAGAGGGCTTGCTTTTCGGTCTCACTGGCAATCCACGGAGGCTGTGTCTCGGCAGAGACGAGCAAGACCATCGCAAGCAAGCACAATGTTCCCAATCTGATTGCTCGGATGTTTCTCCACAGTTGTGGACTTCGTATTCGTAAACCCAAAAAAGTTACCATAGTGACAATATTGCAATTTTTATACCAATAAGTAAAGGGGGTGTTAGTAAAGTGAATCTGTTTATCAATAAACAATCTTAATTTCTTAGAGGTGAATGCTATATATTAAATTATGCATGGATGAATATTCTGATACAAAGCTTAGTTTTTGGGCCCATACTATTAGAAAGAAGATGCCGCCTCATCTCGTTCCTCACTTCAGAAATCCACACTTAAACAAAACACGATGGCTGCAGTGCAACCACCGTGTGAGAGGTAGAGGTAGACAAAGACCAGACGAGCAGTTGCTGCTCGACGGGGATGGCTAAGTTGTAAGGATTCTTTTGCGTCTATTTCACGACAACGCAAAACAACCGTTCTGCAGAAATCAGACTAAATCTTGATTTCGATATCGACGCCAGCGGGAAGGCTGAGGCGCATCAGCATATCGATGGTCTTTGAATCGGGTTCCAGCACGTCAATCAAACGGTTGTGGGTACGAATTTCAAAGTGCTCCTGAGAGTCCTTGTCAATGAAGGGTGAGCGGCGTACCGTAAATTTTTCAATGCGGGTGGGCAGAGGTACAGGCCCTACCACCTTGGCACCGGACCGCTCTGCGGTCTCGACAATGCGCTTGGCGGATTGGTCGAGGATGCGATGATCATATGCTTTCAAACGAATTCTAATTTTTTGCTTTGCCATTTTCTACCTGTTTCTTTTTTTTCATTCAGGAACACAAGTTCCTGGAAATGTTGCATTAATCTCAGCCGTTTATCCGACCAAGTATTTTCTTCATGTAGGCGTCCGAGACTTGGGAGTAGTGTTTGAATTCCATGGTAAACACTCCCCTTCCTTGCGTGGCAGAGCGAAGCTCAGTCGCGTAGCCAAACATCTCAGACAAAGGTACTTCGGCGTGGATGGCTTTGGCGTTGCCAAAACGGTCTTCCATGCCAAGGATATTGCCCACACGGGCGTTAACCTGGCCAATAATATCGCCGGTAAACTCCTCAGGAACGGTGATCTCAACTTTCATGATCGGCTCCAAGATGACTGGCGCGGCTTTTTCAGTGGCTTCACGCACTGCCAGCAGGGCTGTCGTGCGGAAAGCCATCTCGCTCGAATCCACCTCGTGGTACGAGCCATCGACCAAGGTAACCTTGAAATCCGTCATCGGGAAGCCAGCCAGAGGACCGCTCTCAGCTGCATCCAGCACACCTTTTTCGATGGCGGAGATGTATTCCTTCGGAATTGCCCCACCGCGGATCTTATTCTCAAAGATAACGCCAGAGCCATTTTCAAGGGGTTCGAGGTCGATTACCACGTGACCGAACTGACCGTGACCACCTGTCTGTTTGCTGTAGCGATAGCTGAAGTTGCTGATGGGCTTGGTGATTGCTTCACGATAAGCGACGCGGGGTTTGCCAACATTCGCCTGCACCTTAAATTCGCGCAAGAGGCGGGTGACCAGTACATCCAGATGAAGTTCCCCCATACCGGAGATAACGGTCTGACCAGTAGCTTCGTCCTGGCGGATCTGGAAGGTAGGATCTTCTTCTGCCAGCTTGATCAGCGAGTCAGACATTTTTTCCTGGTCAGCTTTGGTCTTGGGTTCGATCGCAATCGAAATCACAGGATTGGGAAAACTGATAGTTTCCAACAACACCGGATTGGTAGGGTCACACAGCGTGTCACCAGTAAAGCTGAATTTCAAACCCAGGATTGCGCCGATATCACCCGCACTCAGTTCTTCTATATCCTCTCGGCGGTCAGCGTACATGCGCAGCAAACGCCCAATACGTTCTTTCTTATCCTTGGAGGCATTGTAGACACTACTGTTTTGTTTGATTTTGCCCGAATAAACCCGGATGTATGCCAGCCGCCCCATATAGGGGTCGGTTACGATCTTAAAAACCAACGCTGAAAGCGGTTCTGAGGGATCCGCATGTCGCAGAACCTCACTATCGTCACGAACAAGCCTGGCTTTGACCGGAGGAATATCCAGCGGTGAAGGTAAATAGTCAATAACCGCGTCCAGTACGGCCTGCACGCCCTTGTTGCGCAGACTGCTGCCGCAGAAGACGGGTGTGGCTTTGTTGGCAAGCACTGCCGCTCGGAGGGCACTTTTCAATTCTGGCAAGGAGATAGTCTCGCCTTCAAGAAACTTGATGGTAAGGTCATCATCTGTTTCAGCGATCCGTTCAACAAGAATAGCGCGCTTTTTGGCTGCCAGCTTGCGCATTTCTTCCGGAATTTCAGTGACGGTTGGTTCAACACCAAGCTCGTCAGAGAATATCACAGCATTTTCCTCGAGCAGGTTCACAAACCCGATAAAACCGGATTCTTCACCAATCGGGATCTGCATTTCCAACGCGTTGGCACCGAGACGCTCGCGGATACTTTGAACGGTGCGTTCGTAAGAAGCTCCGGTGCGATCCATTTTGTTGGCAAAACAGATGCGCGGGACCCGGTACTTATCAGCCTGGCGCCAGACTGTTTCACTTTGCGGCTCCACACCCTGGACCGAGTCAAACACAACCACGCCGCCGTCCAGAACGCGCAAGGAGCGCTGCACTTCTGCTGTGAAATCGATGTGTCCGGGGGTATCGATCAGGTTGATGCGGTATCCTTTCCACTCCGCTGTCACAGCGGCGGAAACGATGGTGATACCGCGTTCTCGTTCCTCAGGCATCCAGTCGGTGACGGTGGTACCGTCATCAACATTCCCAAGGCGATAAGTCTTACCGGCATAAAACAAAATTCGCTCGGTAGTGGTGGTTTTACCGGCGTCAATATGGGCTATTATACCGATATTGCGGTATCGTTCGAGCGGATTCTCGGTCATAGTTGAATAAATAGTTAGTTAAGGTGCAAATCCCGCTTACATGCGGAAGTGAGAGAAAGCACGGTTGGCTTCTGCCATCTTGTGTGCTTCTTCTTTGCGGCGGATTGATGCACCCTGGTTTTCAGCAGCATCCATCAATTCACCAGCTAACTTCTCAGAGTAAGATTTGCCTGAGCGCGCCCTGGAAGCAGCGATGATCCATCGCATAGCCAGGGTCAGACGGCGTTCCGGAGCGACTTCCATCGGCACCTGGTACGTTGCACCACCAACACGGCGGGGGCGAACTTCCATCATCGGGCTGGCGTTCTTGAGCGCCTGCTCGAAAACCTCGATACCTTCTTTACCGGTTTTCTGGCTGATCTGATCAATAGCGTCATAGACCAGCCTGGTAACGGTGCTCTTCTTACCGTTGAGCATAATGCGGTTGATCATCATCTGCACACGTACATTATTGAAACGTACGTCTGGAGTGACTTCTCGCTTTTCGGGTTTAATTCTTCTTGACATAATTGCTCCTCAATAAATCCAGACCTGCCTGATCGACCAACCCTGTTAGCGTCAAGCGAACAGCCAAGTATGCAAATAACTACTTCTGGGCGCGTTTTGCGCCATATTTTGAACGGGCACGCTTGCGATCCGCAACACCAGTGGTGTCGAGGGTGCCGCGCACGATGTGATAACGCACACCGGGCAAGTCTTTCACCCTGCCACCACGAACAAGCACCACGCTGTGCTCCTGAAGTTGGTGACCTTCACCGGGGATGTATGCGGTCACTTCCAAACCATTGGAAAGACGCACACGGGCGATTTTCCGCAAAGCGGAATTCGGCTTCTTTGGGGTCATCGTGCGGACGATGGTGCAAACACCACGCTTCTGAGGGGCTCCTTTCGGTTGGCGCGTGCGGCGTTGTTTCTCAGAATTGAGTGTATACTGCAAAGCAGGTGACTTGCTTTTGCGGCTTTTGGTCTGGCGACCATTTCGAACCAGTTGATTAATTGTTGGCACTTCTTTGCCTCCATGCTCCTAATTACTCTATCTTCTCATCAATCAAGACCATCCCATTTACTCGATGGCCTTACGTTTTTAACCTAACGCCAGGCGGGTTAACATAAACCCTGCCTTGCAGGGCGAGGCATGATTCTATCACGCCTCGATCGATTACGTCAAGCAACTTCTTTCAATGATTTGAAGAAATCGCTGCCTTGATCCAACAGTCCGGTTGGCACGCGCGCGCTATGCATACGCTCGTCGTCCTTACCAAATCGCATCACTTCTCCGTCATCCATGATCGCTTCCACTGCCAGGCTCAGGGATTGAAGTTCCTTCACCAGCACTTTGAAAGCAGCCGGGATGCCCGGAGCTTCAATGGGAATGTCCTTGACAATCGCTTCGTAAGTCGCAGTACGACCTGCCACATCATCCGACTTAATCGTCAACATTTCCTGCAGGGTATGCGCTGCGCCATAGGCTTCAAGCGCCCACACTTCCATTTCACCAAAACGCTGACCACCAAACTGAGCCTTCCCACCTAGAGGCTGCTGGGTGACCAGGCTATAGGGTCCTGTTGAACGAGCATGGACTTTATCCTCAACCAGGTGGTGCAGCTTGAGCATGGTCATAATACCAATGGTGACCGGTTGATCATAGAATTCACCAGTCCGTCCATCGCGTACCAACTGCTTACCAATGGTGGGCATGGGATTACCCGTCTCAAGCATGAGTTGCTTTGCCTGTTGTTCAATAGCAGCACGGTCGAGCTCGGCAGAGATAGGTTGACCCAATTTTTTACTCCAGAGCAACAAACAGACTCTCACAGCGTTATCATCCTGGGCAGCCCGATCCTTTATAGAGATATTATCTTCAGGGAAAGCTGTGACGTTGGCAGGATCGAATCCTTCACTCTTGAGCCATTCATTCAAAGCTGCCCGGCGAGCCAAAATCTCGTTTTCTTTCAGGGCGAATATGTCCTGCCCCTGATCATTAAGCGTTTGTTCCAGGTAAAGTAAACGCACTTCCTGATCATTCACGATCATTTCAGGGTCATGATCTACCGTGCTCAGCCATTCCCAGCCTTTTTCGCCAATAACGCGCCAGGCTTCATCAATCAACCAGGCTCTTGCCAGTTCGGCTTCAATTTCCGCTTCAGTGGCACCATCAAACACAGGGGTAATTGCCCTGAATCCCAGGCTGCGCGCGGCCCAACCAAGCTCAGCTTCAAGCACCTGGCCGATATTCATACGACCAGGAATGCCAAGGGGATTAAGGATGATATCCACAGGGGTTCCATCTTCCAGGAAAGGCATATCTTCCACCGGCAGCACCATTGAGACGCAGCCTTTGTTACCATGCCGCCCAGCCATTTTGTCGCCAGCGGTGATCTTGCGGCGCTGTGCCACAGAAACTCGCACCATTTTATCCACGCCAGCCGAAAGGTCGCTGTTTTCTTCGCGGGTAAAGACTTTCACGTCCACCACAATTCCGCGTTCGCCGTGGGGCATTCGCAGAGAAGTGTCCTTGACATCACGTGATTTCTCACCGAAGATGGCGCGCAAAAGGCGCTCTTCAGGAGTCAGTTCTTTTTCACCTTTAGGGGTGATTTTGCCGACCAGGATGTCGTTTGGACCAACCTCAGCGCCGATACGGATGATGCCGGACTCGTCCAGGTCGCGTATGGTGTCATCGCCGACGTTTGGGATTTCACGCGTGATCTCTTCGGGACCGAGTTTGGTATCGCGTGCTTCCACTTCATACTTTTCAATGTGGATGCTGGTGTAGCGATCTTCTTCAACCAGACGCTCCGAAATCAGGACGGCGTCTTCAAAGTTGAAACCTTCCCATGGGAGAAGCGCGACTATCACATTTTGACCCAGAGCCAGTTTCCCGTCTTCCGTAGAGGAAGAATCGACAATCACGTCGCCCTTATGGATCAACTGCCCTTGCGAAACAGCAGGTCGCTGATCAATACAAGTTGACTGATTGGAACGCTGGTATTTGCGAAGTTTGTAAAGCTTAAGATCACCCGTGGTCTGCTTGACCACCAGGCTATCACCGGTCACAGACAATACTTCGCCATCTTCTTCGGCGATAACAACCTGCCCGGAATCCGCCACAGCAGCTTCTTCCATACCGGTTGAAACAATCGGCACTTCCGGTCGCAGCAAAGGCACAGCTTGAGTCTGCATGTTGGAGCCCATCAAAGCCCGACCTGCATCATCATGCTCCAGGAAAGGAATCAAAGCAGCGGAAATACCCACAACCTGGTTGGGGGCAACATCCATAAAATCGATATCCTCATAATCGTAGATAGCAAATTGGCTGTAGAAACGGCAAGAGTTACGTCGAATAAATTCGTTGTATTCATTCAGAGGGGCATTGGCTTGGGCGATGACATATTTATCTTCAGCATCAGCTGAAAGATAAACGTATTCATCGGTAACATAAGGTCGCACCAGCACATTCTCTATACCAAGTTTGCTGATTGTCTTAGCCATTTCTTTGGTAACACGCGTCTCAGCTTGATAAATGACTTCACCGGTGTTCGGATCCACAATATCCTGGCGCAGCAGATGATTCACTAATTTAGGATCATCGCCTTTCATCGAACGGTATACACGTCGATAAGGAGTCTCAATGAAGCCATATTTATTAACAGAAGCATACGCGGCAAGACGACCGATCAGGCCAATGTTCGGACCTTCCGGGGTCTCAATCGGGCAGATTCGACCGTAATGCGAGAAGTGAACGTCACGCACATCAAAGCCGGCACGCTCGCGGCGTAAGCCACCAGGACCAAGTGCAGAGACTGTGCGCTTGTGGCGGAGTTCTGAAAGCGGGTTTGTTTCTTCCATGAACTGCGAAAGTTGGCTGGAGCCAAAGAATTCGCGCAGAGATGCCACCAGCGGGCGGATGTTCACCAGGCTGACAGGTGAAAGCGAGGTGTTCTGATCGCGGATGGACATGCGCTCTTTGATAACGCGTTCCATGCGCCGCAGACCAACCCGTAATTTGTTTTGGATCAGTTCGCCAACCGTCTTCAAACGGCGATTTCCAAGATGATCAATATCATCTGCAGGGCGCACGCCATTGTTGATCTCGATCATGTGACGAATCAGGCGTACGATGTCATACTTGGTAATGGTCCGATGTGTGATCGGAACAATATCTTCCAGGTCAAGTTTCTGGTTCAGTTTATAGCGGCCAACCTCTTCGAGGTCATAATGCCGTGAATCGAAGATTTGTTCAGTCACATAATTCTTTGCGTTTTCAAGCGTCGGGGGTTCACCCGGGCGCAGTTTCTTGTAGAACTCAATCAACGCCGCTTCAGCAACCGAGAAGTTGCTGTTCGGATCGTATTCTGGTTCCTGATCGAACGAACTCTGGATGTAGGGGTGATCCGGATTGTTATCCACATCGGCAAACAGGCTAAGGATCTCTTCATCCGTGCCTTCTTTGATCAAGGATTCATCCATGCCGTCATCCAAAATTGCCAAAGCACGCAAGAAGACCGTGATAGGCACTGTGCGCTTGCGGTTGAATTTCAGGATGATGAAGTCGTTCTTACGGGTTTCGAGTTCCATCCAGGCGCCCCGGTCCGGGATCAGCTTGGCTGTTGACATCATACGACCCGTGGTGCGATCCAACTCCGCTTCAAAATACACGCCAGGCGACCGAATCAATTGCGAAACAACAACGCGTTCGGTTCCATTAATAATGAAAGTACCCTTCGGGGTCATCTCAGGGAAATCGCCCAGGAAGAGTTCCTGCTTCTGCTTTTCGCCCAATTCATTGCCTTCCAGCAAAACCGAAATGTACAACGGGCAAGCATAAGTCAGATCACGTTCAAGACATTCCTCCACTGTGTTTTTGGGGGGTTCAAACCAATACTTGAGATCAAACTGCTTGGCAAGTGGGGTGTCACTGGGGAAGTGCAGTCGTAATTCATTGCCGTAAGAAGTGATGGGAGAGATTTCATTGAATAAACTTTCAAGACCCTCGTTCTTGAGGCGTTGGAAAGAATCAAGCTGGACCTGGATAAGTTGGGGTAATTCCAACCCTACAGGGATCCTGGCATAGTTTTTTGGTGGCATCAGGTCAGTCATCAATATCTCCTAACATGATAAAAGCGTGGGGCAATACGCATTCCACGCGTCAATTCAGGCATTAAAAGCAATATGTCAGTATATAACAAAACGATATATAAGTCAATAGGCTGTAAGGAGACATTGTAAGGAGACATCAGACCGTAAGGTGAGAGCTCATTCCACAGGAAATTGGTGACTGGTGCTGACTCACTCTGCTGGACGACGGTATTGTACGTATGCGCCACAGCGGTTTATGGTGGCGCGCCGGTCTTTATTTGACTACGCCCGGAGCGCATTGCGCTCACCAACGATCCCGCTGAAGTAAAGCCTTCTTCCGCCCGCAACAAGCTGCGCTGCAGGGTGACCCATTCAATTAACCAAGGTTCTCTGGCTCGTGTCCACCTGGAAGCGGGCTTTAACCTCACCGCGCTTGTCACCCGCCCACCGGCGAAAGAATTGTGACTTGAGGCAGGTCAACAAGTGATCGTGGTCTTCAAATCCACGTGCTCCACCTCATCGAAACTAGCTCTGGTTGTTAGATAACCAGATTACCTGTTACTCATCCTCAGGCAGTTTGTAGGCGTGCCGTAACCCCCTATCTTCGCTGTTATCGATCGCTGATTGCATCTCGTCGATCATTCCCACGCCATGACGGTACTGGAATGGCCACATGGACCTAAGATGGAAGAATGCGACGCGGTCACCGTTATGGAGGGGATGGTTAAGATCGGGCTGCATGCCCGGCATCGCGCTCAAGTCTCCGTTGATAAAGGTGATGCCGCGTTCCTCGGTTTCCATTCCCAGTTTGTGCAACAAATCCTGCAGTGTACTGTTCTGCTTAAGGGAAATTTTCACATTGGCAAAATTATGTTCATTAGGATCACCACCATAAACAGCCAGGTTTCCATAAAGCCAGGTGTCTATATAGATTTCGGTCATTTATCCTCCTCCGGTGGCTGGAAAAATTCCCACCGCATTCCCCTCTTTAAGGTGCTGGTCGAGTTCAAAAATAATTCCATTTACAAAGCAGACCTTGACTGCGTCAGGAGGTAATTTTAATTCTGCTGCAAAATCTGCGAGTGTGTTCTTTTCAGGAACTTCAATTTCTACTCCTTCCCCAATGAAAGCCCCCGGCAGATATTGCCTCAGATTTGCGAACAGTTTCAGCTTGATCTTCACTTTTTTACCGTTGTAAGGATGAATCAGGGGCAAATCACAATATCTTGAGCCCACAGGCAATCCGCGCAGGAGGGATTCCACCCCCAACATCCTTCGTTCAACTCGCGCAGGTCGCATGTATCGCGCAGGTCGCAATCCGGACAGGAAGGGAAGTGGAAGATGAGTACCTCGCTGCGGAAGCGGGTGTAGTCTTCTGACATCCATATCTCTGCCAGCGAAGAATCATTGACATTCCCCAGCACATAGCGGGTGACATTTTTCTTCCGTCCGTCAATGGCGTAATAGGAATAGTTATGGGAGAGCGCATAACAAGGCGCTACTCCTCCATCCCAGCCCACCACAGTCGCGCGGTCGTTTACAAATCGGCAGCGTCGTTCGGCTCCCCAATGCATGTGCGGCAGCTCAAGGTTCCCCCAGGCGATAAAAGCGCCGGTTTGCACCGGAAAACCTGAGGATTTAAAGGGTTCCTGTGGCTCGTAACCATACAGGATCTCCGACCTCATCTCCTCGGTGTAGGCAAGCACATTACTCACCAATACCCGTGAAGCCTGCAGCTCCATCGCCAGGTTTGTGAGCTTGTCAAGCTCCTTATAGTTGGATTTCAACGCCACAAATTCAATGCCCAGGGCGGGAAGCAGGGTGTTCATTTCCTGCTTGATCTCGTTGAGGCGATGCAGATTTTCCAGCACCTTCGCCAGGTCAGCGCCGCGGACTTCCTCGTAGGTCTCCGGTTTTACGCCATCCACGGAAACCACCAGGCGGTCAACCCCGAGCCGCACAAGTTCCCTGGTCATCTGCGGGGTTAATAACAATCCATTGGAACCCACTGTGACGGCAATATCGCGATCACGTATTGCTGCGATCATATCCAGAATGCGTGGATGTGTCAGCGGTTCTCCGAATCCCGTGAAGACCACCCGCTTCAGATCCGGCAAACTGTTAAAGCTGGCAACGATATGCTCAAAAGTTTCCTGTTTCATTGCTGCGATGGGGTCATCCCATACGTTGCGGATGCACGTGCTGCATTGCAGGTTGCAGGCGGTTGTCGGTTCGATGTACAATTTGCGCACGTTTGGCACACGTGGGTGAAGGATGAGATCTCCCTCGCGTTCATTGAGCCAGTATTCTGAACATGCTTTCATTTGACGTCGGTCAAGAAAGCTTTTTGGCAGGATCAGGTTTCCATTGACGTCTGAGGAAATTTTTGGCATTTATTGCTCCACTTAATTTTATACCAGTCATCAGGTTGAAAATAATAACATTAAAAAAAATTCCCTTCCTGTGCTGTCAGGAAGGGAAGCAATACCAGCAAGACTTAAAGCTCGCTGAAGACAGAATCCAGTGTCTCGTCAGAGACATCAAAAATATTGTTATGTGGCGGCAGCGGTTCGGTTTTCATAAACTCAGGTATGCGATCCGCTTCCTTACTGATTCCCGCGGCTTCATTGAATTTACGTTCAACTTTGAGGATTTCGCCGCCCACCTTGACGATATCGTCCGCCGTCCAGTTGAATCCCATCACGCCGTTAACCTCGTCGATCATGCCCTGGTAACCGCTGGCAATATCAAGGATGGCAAAAGCAATAAAGAGACAGTGACCGGATGAGTCGATGAAAGCCGTGGTAGCTTGGAAAGCGCGGCTGAGAGCGGCTTTGCCTTCCGGGCTGAGGGGATCCTGTTTGCCCATCACGCCGAGGATCTCAGGACAGATGGTGTAACCTGCGGTGTGGTCAGCCCCCATGGTACTCGTGGCGTATGTGATTCCGATACCCTTGACCGCGCGCGGTTCATAGGCGGGCATACCCTGTCCCTTTACCACGGGAACGCGGCGCACACCATATGCGCGACCTGTTGTTGCTGCTCCGGCTCCCAGGATGCGACCTTGCGCTGTCCCTTTGCCCATTTCGTGGACAAGTTCAATGGCGGCTTTGCTGTCTCCAAAGGGTATCAAACCACCTTCCATGGAGACCGCGATGGCAACACCGGTCTCGATCGTGTCCAGACCATAGTCGTTACACAGCGCATTCATTTTGGCTATGTCTTCAAGGTTGTCGATGCCGCAGTCAGCACCCAACGCCCAGGCGGATTCGTATTCAAGGCACGATGTAATTTCCTCACCTTTTTCATCAAAAACAGTGTTGGAGCACTGGATGATGCAACCCGGGCTGCAGGCGTGGTTGTAAATTTCCTTGCCCTTGCGTTCCTTATTTTTTTCAAAGATCGCTTCACCGCTGATCTTGGGTGCGCCTTCGAAGCGACCACTGGAGAAATTACGGGTCGGCAACCCGCCAGCTTCGTTGAGGATGTTGACCAGGATAGCGGTACCGTAGGAATTCAAACCGCCTTTCGGCTTGGTGATCGCGTGCGTGCGCAGCGCGTCGATCATCTTCTTGCGGCCTTCCTCGAAAAGGGCTTTGTCGACGATTTCGACACCGGGTGCGCCAGCCCGATCAAGGACGATGAACTTGAGGCCTTTAGAAGCCATCACCGCGCCTAAGCCTCCACGGCCGGCGTAACGTGTAGCGTTTTTCGATTGATCGTTGAACGCCACACCTGAGTTGCTGTAACCATGCTCGGCTGCCATTCCGATGCTGCAGACGGAGACCTTTTCGCCGAATTTTTCGTACATGGCGGGGTAGACTTCGGACAAAGGTTTTCCAGTGTATTGAGTGGCTTCAAAGAATTCAATTTTTGGTTTACCATCCCATTTGATCGCGATGCCCCAATACTGTCCTTTTTCTTTGGGGAAACCTTCGATAATGAGGGCTTTGATATTCAGCACCGCCAAATCCGCCGCCCAGGACGTACCCGCGTTCGCTTCCTTGATCCCGCCGGTCAGAGGCGATTTACCGCCAACAGAGATACGGGCAGAGGTGGGGGAACTGGTGCCGGTGGTGTAACCGGGTGAGAAGACCAGTTTATTGCTTGGTCCTAACGCGTGGCTTTGCGGGGGGACTTCATCTGCGATGAGATTCGAGGTCAAGCCACGACCTGCAAATTTCTTATATTTTTCCAGCACCGGTGTAACTTCATAAGTCCGATCGGTCATATTAACGCGTACAAAATACATGTTAACCTCCAAGGTATTCAACTGATGTTGTGGTTTATAAATTAACTGCCAACCAGATTTTCTCCTCTGCCCTCCTTTATAAATTGCCTTAAAAACAAAAGTACAAAGGTCAACTTTCTGGCAGAATTATCTGCTCAGATAGAAGTTCTCCTTTGCACACTGGCAGGCATGAAAATTGCTCTCCATACCCTATCGTTCATTTGTCCCGGTGGGAGCAAATGAATCGGAGTATATTCCATTGTGTATTACACCTGCACGGCATCTCACCGTATACTTGAATCTTATAAGATTTTGGTGGATTTGTCAATAAAATTTGTCAACAAAAGTCAACAAAAGTTCCGCTTCTTGTTGCGGCCATATCCTGCGACCAAACTTGTGAGGTGGGCAGTTTTCGCCAACCAAACTGTTCGATTTGACTATCTTAAAATCGTCAAAAGATTGACCCGCCTCATATGTAATGAATCACGGATTTTTCACAATCCCCTTAGTGAATGACCCAACCCACGGCTAATCCCCACAAACTTGATTTTTGTTCTTTATTTTTCCATTCTTGCGTGAATTTGCTTCACACGCAGACTATCGGGCTTTACCATCAGCCAGAGATGCCGCATTGCCGATCCAGGCGCATGCGTGAACATCCTAAAGTTGGCACAGCGCATCACCTCACGAATTTGCTGGCGATAATATGGCTTGTAGCAGTGCACCGGACCCTTTGGCACAGACCGGCTTGTCAGGCATAAATTGACAGCGTTCCAGCCGCTGGTGCACATAAGCTTCCAAGTAAGTCTCTGCATTCCTCGTACAACCCTTCTTCCCGCCCATGTTTATCCCGGCACTATAAACGAAGCATGAGGGACATGGTTGCTTTTTCGTCCTTCAGAATCTTTGCTCTTTAAGGTCCTGTTTTAACGCAGCTCCTGAATATTGCTCTAAAAGACCAACAGAGAATGTTTTGTTACTATCCACACCCTATGAGTCTACGAAACTAACTCGACTTCCAATGAAATTTCCAGACCGCTCAATGCCCGTGAAACCGGACAACCCAGCTTGGTTGCTTCCGCAATTTCAAGAAACTTCTCAAGGGTTATTCCCGGCACCTTGGCTTTGCTGACCAGGTGACTGCGGGTGATTGTTGCCTTCCCATCCACATTTCTCAACGCTACATAAGCAGTGGTTTCAATCTTCTCCGGTGGAAAGCCCACCTCCGTCAGACCTGCGCTTAGCGCCATGGAATAACATCCAGCATGTGCCGCTCCTAACAATTCCTCAGGATTCGTGCCCTTTCCTTCTTCAAAACGGGAAGCAAAGGTAAATGGTCCCTCATAACCAGCAAAATGCATGCTGCCTTTGCCTGCCTTAAGGGTACCTTCCCAAATTGCGCTTGCTTTTCTATCTGCCATAATGAACTCCTTTTCTTAAACTTCTTGCCTGTTATGTTATCGAAAACCAATGGGTGGTGCAATAAGCTGTAGAGGCACACCAAAAAACCCCCTTCTGTCACAAAGGGGGTTTAATGGAAATATTGGGTTTCTTAGATCCAACCGCGCAGTTTCATGGCTTTAACAACTTTGTCAATGCTGACCATATAGGCTGCGTCGCGCATATAGACCTTCTTGCTGAGTGACATATCCAAGACAGACTTGAATGCCTCGGTCATCTTCTGGTTCAGGCGCTCCAAAACCTCATCGCGTGCCCAGTAGAAGTTCTGGTCGTTCTGCACGCCTTCGAAGTACGAAACTGTCACACCGCCAGCGTTGCATAAAAAGTCAGGAATGACAAACACGCCGTTTTCTTCCAGCACCACGTCCGCTTCAGGTGTGGTGGGTCCGTTTGCAGCTTCCGCCAGGATTTTGACCTCCTTGCTGATCTTTTTGACACTTTCGGCGTTGATCTGACCTTCAAGGGCTGCGGGGATAAGTACATCCACGTCCTTGGAAATCCACGCATCACCATCTTCGACGATATAACCAGCCTCCTTGGCCTTATCTTTATCAATGGTGCCATATTGGTCAGTGATGCTCTTAAGAAACATTGGATCCACGCCTTCTTCTTTGCAGAAGGTATAAGATTTCTTGTCTTCGCGATCCCAACAGGATACGCAAACCACTTTGCCGCCAAGGAACTGTCGGTAACCGATAGCCGCGTACTGAGCAACATTGCCGAAGCCTTGGATAGCAACAGATGTCGTGGCGGGATCAATGCCCAGGTATTTCATGGCTTCGCGCACAGTGAAGATTACACCAAAACCAGTGGCTTCGGTGCGGCCTTCAGAACCGCCGCCGCCAAGGGGCTTGCCAGTGATGGTGCCAGGGGTATAGCTGCCAACGATTGTGGAGTATTCGTCCATCATCCAACCCATCATCTGGGGTGTGGTGCCAACATCCGGTGCGGGGACGTCCTGGCGGGGACCGATGTTTTTCCACATAATGCGCACAAACCCGCGCACCAGGCGTTCTTTTTCGCCAACCGAGAGAGTAGAGGGGTCCACCACCACTCCGCCCTTGCCGCCACCCAGGGGAATATCAGCCACTGCGCATTTCCAGGTCATCCACATAGCCAGAGCGCGAACGGTATCGGCTGTTTCGTTGGCTGCGAAGCGCAGACCGCCCTTATTCGGACCGCGGGCGTCGTTGTGCTGCACGCGATAAGCCTGGAATACCTTGATGCTGCCATCATCCATACGCACTGGGATGCGGAAGTGATATTCCCGTGCCGGATAACGCAGAATATCCCTGATTTCCTGGCTGAGCTCAAGCTGATCGGCAACTTTATCGAATTGAGCCTGAGCTATTTCAAAAGCGTTTGTACTTCCTGACATGAAAATTCTCCTTTTTTATCTTGTTTGGAATTTGGAACAAAAATGACGTCCAAAGCGAATGCTTTGCCGTCATAGGTTAGATGAGGTTGTTGTTCACGTCCGTGTGACATCAAATTCCTCGTTATTTTGATGCGTTAACCTTATCCCAAATGTCACTTTTGGTCAAGCAATTGGGGAGGTAGGCTTGGGAGGGACAGGCAATTGTCACTATTCATCGCTTGGGTGGCTAAAAAAGCCCGGGGGAATCCCGGGCTGTTCCTGATCGATAACCCTATTTCAATTCCAAAACGCATGTATGGACGCCGTTAATTTCTGAGACCTCTTTGAAACCAAGGTCTTCATACATTTTTGGCACGCCGTGATATTGGCGCAGTGGATGAGCGCTCCAGAGGAATGGCCTGCCAATGATCCGGTCAAATCCTTCCTGGCGGGTTATCTCGACGGCCTCTGCAAGCATCTTCTTCGCCAATCCTTTGCCGCGATAATTCGGATGGATCACAAAGCAAACCACCATCGCGCTGCGTCCCGGGAATTTTCGAAGTTCTTCGTCTTTTTTGAGCAAAGCATAGTTGTTGATGTCGTTGACGTTTACCCAACCCACCATTTGTTCGCCATCCAATGCGACCAGACCGCGCATTAAACCGCTCTCAATGTTAATTACCGCCAGGGCTTTATTCTGCTCTGCGGTGCGTTGGCGCCACACAGCGCTGCTGCAGTCTACATGATAGTATTGGCAATAGCAAAAGTGCCAGTGTTCAGCATGGCTGAAATCCATCTCACTAAAATAGGAGGTGAACTGGTTCGCCATATCCGGGCTCAGGCGTTTTATTGTCACATCTTCTATCGACATACTACTTCCTCCCTCCGTAATCACCCGATACGTTTCACAAAATGATCAATTTTTCCCAAGGCTTCCTCGAGTTTTTCATAGGAAGTGGCGTAGGAAACCCTTGCGAAGCCCATACCGGCATCCCCGAAGGAATTTCCTGGGATGACGGCCACATGCTCTTCTTTTAACAGGCGGTTACAAAATTCATCATCGCTCAAGCCGGTTGAACGCAAGTCCGGGAAGGCATAAAAGGCACCCTTAGGCTCAAAAGTCTTGAGACCGATCGAATTTAAGCCGCTTACAACCAGTTTGCGGCGTCGATCGTATTCCCGCAGCATTTCCTGCACGAAAGGTTCACCAACCATCAATGCGGTTAATGCAGCATACTGCGACACTGTGGGCGCGGACATAATAGAATACTGGTGCACCCGCACCATGCCGGCAATAATTTCTTCTGGTCCGGCAGCGTAGCCAATACGCCAGCCAGTCATGGCGTAGGCTTTCGAGAAGCCGCCCATCAGCACAGTGCGCTCCTGCATCCCTGGCAAACTGGGGAAACAGACATGTTCGGTGCCATAAACCAGGCGATCGTAAATTTCATCAGAGATGACCATCAGGTCATACTTCTTCACCAGATCAGCCAGCTTCACAAGGAATTCACGCGGATAAACGGCACCGGTTGGATTGCTGGGACTGCCGATGAAGATCGCGCACGTTTTTGGAGTGATGGCAGCTTCGATATCCTCGATGCGGGGCACGAAGTTATTTTCTGCAAAGGTTGGCACCTCCAAGGGTACACCACCAGCAAGTTCCACCTCCGCCTGGTAGGAAACAAAGCACGGAGTAGGAATGATAACTTCATCACCCGGATCCAGTATTGCAGCAAAAACGAGGTAAAGGGCTTCAGAAACCCCCACCGTTATAATTATTTCGGACTGAGCAAAGTACTCAACACCATAGAGGCGCTTAAGATGGTCACTGACCGCTTGACGAAGCACGAGCAGCCCTTGGTTGGAGGTGTAGTGAGTTTCACTCCGCTTCAAAGCTTCAATGCCCGCCTGGATGATGGGTTCGGGTGTGTCAAAATCGGGCTCCCCAATCCCCAATGAGATAACATCCTTCATCGTTGCCGCAATATCAAAGAACTTGCGGATACCGGATGGCTTCAACGTTGCCACCTTTTCAGATAATCTGATTGCCATGCACTCTCCTTTTTTCTTCAGTTGATGTCTACTACCAATTTGCCCAGGAGTTGTCTCCCAGGTTAAATTTGCCTCTTAAACCGTTCACGACCACATCGTAGCCAAGCAGGGAGCCTTCAAGATTTGCATTAGTGATATGGGCTCCGGGGCTGAGGATGGAGTCGCGGATGGAGCTGTGCTGCACGAGGCTGCCTGCTCCCACCGACACAAATGGACCGATGATGGAGGTGCTCACACGCGCGTCGGGATGAATAAAGACCGGCGGAATGATGACTGTATCTTCCAGTTGACCCAGAGCTGGTACGTGATCACACCCATTCTCGAGCAAGTGGCGGTTGGTATCCAGCAAGGCTTCAGAGGTGCCGGCATCCAGCCAGGTCTTAACCTGCTCAACCCGCATTGGAATCTTCTTTTCAAGCATGAGGTTGATCGCATCCACCAGGAAGTATTCCCCCTTCAGGGAAATCTTCTTTTGGACTTGCTCTTCAATCGCCCTGATAAGCTGGCTGCCTTCGGGGAAGTAGTAGCAGCCCACCACAGCCAGGTTGTTGTTCATGTCATTGGGTTTTTCAATCAGGCGCAACACCTGACCATTGGCATCAACCTCCGCTACGCCAAAACGACGCGGATCGGGCACGGCTTTGACCCAGGCAATCGCCTGCGGCTGGGGTTCTGCCAGGAAGGAAAAATCATTATCAATTAGTGTGTCCGAAAAGAGGATTAGTGCTTCCCCGGACAAGAATTCGCGCGCGTGCCAGAGGGCATCCGACTGACCTTTTTTCTCGGGTTGTTCCACGTAATTCACTTTGACATCGGGATGAACTTTCTGCATGTGGGCTTGGATCAGAGACTGCTGACCAGGCGACATGATGAAAACGTACTCAACATCATCCCGGTCCGCGATAGATTTGAACATCGCCAACAGGTGGTCGAGGACTGTTGCGCCTGCCAGTGAGACCAGGGGCTTTGGCCGGCTCCAGGTGAGGGGGCGCAGCCTGCTGCCCAACCCCGCCATTGGGATGATGATGCTGAGTTTATCGGACATAACTGCCCTCCTGGTTTTTTTCCACTTTTCTATGTGGTTGAATTCATTATATCCTTATCGGGTGAAACTATGCAATTAATACCCCCATAGTAACCC
>JAXGPH010000019.1:0-31610 GCA_040767065.1 Anaerolineaceae bacterium
CATCATCATTTCGTCCATGACCACCAAATATCGCGACCTGCAGTACCTGGTTGGCTTTGGGGTGGGCTTGTGGATGTATGCCACGCCGGTCATCTACCCCGTCTCCAGCATCCCGGAGAAATGGCGCTGGGTGGCGAACGTAAACCCCGTCACGCCGATTATCGAGACCTTCCGGGCTGGATTCCTGGGCGCGGGCGACGCCTCCTGGCCGAGGCTGGCTTATTCTTTTGGCTTCATGCTGGTTGTAGTCCTGGTTGGTGTGTTGATCTTCAACCGGGTGGAAAAGACCTTTATTGATACGGTCTGACAGGTGATAGGTCGTAGCTCAAAGGTCGTAGCTGATGGGTGATAGGTGATAGGAAGTGGTTTGTAGGTGATAGGGGAAAGGAAATTCAACATGGAATTGACCATATTAATGCCCTGCCTCAACGAAGCTGAAACAATCAAAGTCTGTATTAATAAGGCTCAAAAGTTTCTGAATAACCATGGAATAGATGGCGAAGTGCTTATTGCAGATAATGGCAGTTCGGACGGGTCAAAAGAAATCGCTCTGGCTGAAGGAGCCCGCGTTGTGGACGTCCAGGAAAAAGGCTATGGCTCAGCTTTGCTTGGAGGCATCAAACAGGCGTTTGGTGAGTTCATTATCATGGGAGATGCCGACGATAGCTACGATTTTTCTTCCCTGGAACTTTTTTGGAACGCGTTAAAAAATGGGTATGATTTGGTGATGGGGAATCGCTTCAAAGGCGGCATCCGTGAAGGCGCAATGCCATTCCTTCATCAATATCTGGGCAATCCGGTCCTGAGTTTCCTGGGCAGGAAGTTTTTCAAGATCCCCATTGGCGATTTTCACAGTGGGTTGCGCGGTTTCCGCAAGGAATCCATCCTGAGCCTGGACCTTCAGACCAACGGCATGGAGTTCGCGAGCGAAATGGTGGTTAAAGCAGCTCTGAACAACCTGAAGATAACAGAAGTTCCAACCATACTCTACAAAGATGGGCGCAGCCGGCCTCCACATTTGCGCACCTGGCGGGATGGCTGGCGGCATCTCCGGTTTCTTCTGCTTTACTCCCCTAACTGGTTGTTTTTCTATCCTGGTTTGATCCTCTCCATAATTGGGCTGCTTCTTAATATTTGGTTGTTGCCTGGTCCACAAAAAATTGGCGACGTCAATTTTGATATAAACACGCTCCTTATTGGTTCATTTCTAATCATCATAGGCTTTCAGTTGGTCTCCTTTTCACTGGTCGCGAGGGTCTACGCAACCAACACTAACCTGCTCCCAAAAGACAACCCCTTGTTTAGAGGGGTCAGCAGAATTAGCCTGGAAAAGGGGCTTCTCTTTGGGCTTGTTTTCGTCTTGCTTGGAATTGTTGCAATTGTTATCGCCTTGTTTATTGGAAATCCTTCGGATTTGGCACTCTGGATCCATCAATTTCCATGCGCATCGCCATCCCGGGAACTATCCTGTTGACCCTTGGGGTTCAGATCATTTTCACAAGTTTTCTGATCAGTGTGCTGGGGATAAAAAAGATCCGTCAATGAAATTCCTGGATCGCATTCTTCAGAATCTTCGCTTCAGGCAGGTGGAGAGGTACATTCCCCAGAATTGCTCTGTTCTCGACATCGGTTGTGATAATGGTGCTTTCTACCAAAAAAACCAGAGCAAGGTTGCTAATTATGTAGGTATTGACTCGAACATAAAACAGGCGGTTTCCAGTGATAATTACACGCTGATCAAGGGCATCTTTCCAGATGATCTTCCCCCCGTAGAAGATTGGTTTGACATTGTCGTAGCTTTAGCTGTTATTGAACATATCCCCCCTGTTAAGCAAAACGAATTCTCAGCTGTGAGTTTTGCCTGCATGAAACATGGCGGAATGTTGATAATAACAACCCCTTCTCCGGCAGTTGATAAGATTCTTGAGTTGCTCGCTCGGTTCAAATTGATCGATGGTATGTCGATGGAACAGCACTACGGCTTCGACCCAAAATTGGTTCCAACCATTTTCGTGAATAGTGGATTCTTTTTAGTTAAGAAACACAAATTTCAATTTGGTCTAAATAACTTGTTCATTTTCCAGAAACCTCTTCCAGGATAATCTTATGCCAAACAAAAACCAAAGCCGTCCTGAACACAAAACATATCTCTTGTTATTCATCCTGCTTCTTGTCAGCGGTTTGTTCTACGGCTATGTGTGGAGAGATGTGCCTGTTGAAGTTTCCGACTCCACCAGCTACATGCTCCTGGCACAAGACCTCGCAGATGGATCCCACGACGATTTGAGTTTTAGAACGATCGGTTATCCTTTGATTTTGGTCCTGACAGGCAGCCAGGAGACGCCAACATACAGCCTGTTTATCCTTCAGTTAGCGATGTACCTGATGTCCGTTTTTCTGTTGACGACAGTATTAATTGACTTGAAGATCAACAAATCGCTTGTCCTTTTCTTTGCTGTTCTCTCCATCCTGCCGCCAGGTGTTGAATACGCGACTTATGTTCTCACAGAAATTCCAGCCCTTTTCTTTCTGACCGTTTCGGCTTATTGTTTGTACAAGTCCTTCAAGCTAAAAAATATCCTTCTGGGGCTATTATCAGGAGTTTTGATTGCCATGGCAGTGCTGGTTAGGCCGGATTATCAGCTGCTCCCTCTCTTCATCACTGTGGTCTTTTTTATTTTCTATCTGCTTGTAAAAAAGATTGATGGCAGTCTGCTTCGATCCATCCTGACCTTTTTCGCAACTTCAACCATCATTTTGCTTGCTTACATGGCCTACAACCAAAGCAAGTTCGGCTACTTCGGCACGTCTTATTTCACCGGAATCTCTCTTTCCACTCGCACAGTCTTCGTCATCGAGAGGCTCCCGGATGAGTATGCCGGCGAGAGAGAGATCATGATCAAGTACCGCGATGTGGATTTGATCAAAGGCGAATCTCACCAGGCTGGCAGCTACATCCACCGCGCGGTCCCCGATTTGCTCACATACACTGGTATGGATCCCGTTCAGCTCTCAAATCACCTGCTCAAGCTCAACTTGATCCTGATTGGAAAAGCCCCTCTGAATTACATCCTGCAGGTAGGCAGGACGATGGTCCCTTACGTGATGCCATCTGGCACCGACAGGGCGTTCTTTGGGAGCGGGGCTCTGCAAGCTGTTTGGGCTGGAATGCACTTCATCTTTCTGATGGCATACCTTGCAGTGCTGGGCTCAGTTATGCTTTCTTTTCCAGTTTCGATCGTATTGGATCACCCATCCCGGAAGCGTTTGCGCACTCTTGTCCAGAAGCATTCCGTAATGGTTTTGTTCAACCTGATATGCCTGTCCACAGTCGTCTATTGTGCGCTGGTCTCGACGCTTTTGTCGACCGGTGATGCCCGCTATCACATACCAAGTTCCCTGCTTGCGCTGTTTTCGATTGTGTGCGCCACAAACTTGCTCTACCAGAATCGGGCAAAGCTGAGTCTTCACAAGTAAATAATTCTCTCTGCCATCAGCCATCAGATATAATGAATCACCTATGACCTCTCCTGTAATATCCGTAGAACACCTCACCAAGCAATACGACCTCGGCGTGATTGGCACGGGCACGCTCAGCCGCGACCTCAACCGCTGGTGGGCGCGGGTGCGCCATTTGCCCGACCCCTACACCCGCATCGGTCAGCCCGATGCCTTCGCCCGCATCGGCGAGAGCATCCTCGCGCTGGATGACGTCTCGTTCACGGTGCAGCAGGGCGAAGCGCTGGGCATCATCGGGCGCAACGGCGCGGGCAAGAGCACGCTGCTAAAGATCCTCTCGCGCGTCACCGCCCCCACCAGCGGGGTGGTGAAGGTCCGGGGGCGCATCGGCAGCCTGCTGGAGGTGGGCACCGGCTTCCACCCCGAGTTGACCGGGCGCGAGAACGTCTACCTCAACGGCGCGATCCTCGGCATGAAGAAAGCGGAGATCACCCGCAGGTTTGACGAGATCGTGGACTTTGCCGGCGTGGAAAAGTTCATCGACACGCCCGTGAAGCGCTATTCGAGCGGGATGTACGTGCGGCTGGCGTTCGCGGTTGCCGCCCACCTGGACCCGGAGATCCTGATCGTGGATGAGGTCCTGGCGGTGGGGGACGCGGAGTTCCAGAAGAAGTGCCTGGGCAAGATGGGCGACGTGGCGGGTGAAGGTCGGACGGTGCTGTTCGTAAGCCATAATATGGGTGCGATAAAACAGCTTTGTTCAAGTGCTATCGTTCTAAATTCTGGATATTTAAGTTTCATGGGTGACGTTTTAGAATCAGTAAATCATTATATTAACTCATTTGAAAAAACCACTGAAGTGAAAGCCTTTAATAGGACTGGATCAGGAAAGGTTGTTTTGGATACCATTCAAATTGTCGATGATGAAAATAGAATATGCGACAACATTTCGATGGGAGACATTTGTTCTTTAGAGCTATCTGGCAAATCCAAAAATGCTTTTGAAAAATTCTCGGTTTCAATCCATGTCAACAATTCATATGGAGATCCCGTCCTATATTATTACGATCAATTCAGGTCAGTATCAACTAATAACACCAGCAAGTTTTCCTTAAAAATTGGACTTGGGGAAATCTACTTATTGCCAGGAAAATACTCAATTAGTATTTGGTTAGGAAAACCTGGCGTTGAAGAGTTTGATTTTGTTAAGAATGTTTCGGAATTTGTTGTTTTGCAAAGTGAAAAAGTTCCTATAACAGATACATTATCCCAAAAATACGGCTATGTTTATAAGAATTATCAAATCGAGGAAATCTGAATTTTTGATAGTTAACTGCAAAATAGTGCTTTGTAAAAGATCCAAAAACAGATTTTGACAACTGATTTATCTTAATCAGTAAATAGAGTGTTTTATTTTGTATATAGAGGATGAGTTTTTTCAATGAATTACTTAAACCTAGGCTGTGGATCGCGTTTTCATTCTGATTGGGTCAACCTTGACCTAAAATCATCCTCGCAGCATGTGCGCGCTGTTGACTTGAGTCAAGGCATTCCCTTTCCTGATCAAAGCTTTTCCGTGGTTTATCATTCGCATTTTCTGGAGCATCTCCCAAAACAGGCGGCGGTAGACTTGTTGCGAGAGTGCTGCCGAGTCCTAATCCCAGGGGGTGTCATTCGGGTAGTGGTGCCGGATCTGGAACAAATAGTCAGAACCTACTTGTCCATCCTGGACATGAAACCAGAAGATAACCCTGTTCTCCAGTGTGATTACGACTGGATCTCACTTGAATTACTAGACCAACTAGTTCGTGAATTTCCTGGCGGAGAAATGGCGAAGTACTTGCGTCAAGTTGGCATTCCTAACTTGGAATTTGTGTACGAACGAATTGGAGGAGAGGCTCGTAGAATCGTTTCTTCTGTCCAGAGTCAAACACCTGCCACGAAAGTAAAAAGAAACTTCATTAAAACGATTCGGCGATTCCCAGCCCACCTCAAGAAAAAGATAACCAGATACCTTTTAGGCAAAGAGGATTACAAAGCACTTGAAATTGGGCGCTTCCGATTGTCAGGGGAAGTGCATCAATGGATGTACGACCGGTATTCCCTCAAAAAAATGCTCGGGGAAGTCGGATTTGTGCTGGTTGTCAGGCGTGGAGCAGATGAGAGTTATATAAGCAATTGGCAAAGTTACAACCTGGATACTGAACTTGATGGTTCAGTTTATAAACCGGATTCCCTTTTCATGGAAGCAATAAAACCCTGATGAAAGCAATTCTACAAGTTAATACTATGGATAGTGGTGGTGGTGCAGAAAAAGTCGCCATGGACCTGCACCGTTCCTACCTTACCTCTGGGTTGGACTCCATGCTCCTGGTAGGACTGAAAAAAACTGATCTTGCCTCAGTGCGCGAAATTCCAACGACAAGGTGGTATCGGTTCTGGAATAATGTTGATAGATGCATAGTTGATTCTGGTAAAAGAGGTAGTTACCATTTACATCAACTGTTGAAGAAAATAAAGGCACCTCACTTTGAGTATTCGCGAAAGACGGGTAAAGAAAATTACCACTACCCTAATTCAATCCGATTAGTTAAGAAATTTCAAGATAATGTCGATATTGTTCACTTGCACAACTTACACGCGAATTATTTCGATCTGCGAATATTACCTTCCTTGTCAAGTAAGAAACTGGTCCTCATAACTCTACATGATGAATACTTGTTTACAGGTCATTGTGCTTACACGCTTGGTTGTGAACGCTGGAGGAGTGGGTGTGGGGAGTGCCCCAACCTTTGGGTCTACCCTTCGGTAAAAATGGACAACACCCGCCAAAACTGGTCAAGGAAGAAACAGATATTCTCTCAAAGCCGGTTAACCCTGGTGGCGCCAAGCGTTTGGTTGGCAGAGCGCGCAAGTCAATCCCTCTTGGGATTGCCGGTGCGAGTGATTCCAAATGGGGTTGACCTGGATGTCTTTAAACCCGGCTCGCAAACGGCCGCGCGGGATATGCTCGGGCTGGACGAGGAAGCCTTCATCATCCTCTATACGGCTGTTGGTGGGCGTGGTAATCCGTTTAAAGATTACGACATGTTGGACAGGCTAATCCGGCGCATGCAAACTTTAAAATTTGACCGACCAGTTGTGCTCCTGGCAGTAGGGGGAAGCAAGGAATTGCAACTGGAAGTCAATGATGTCACAATGATTGAAAAGACTTACGTTTCAGATCCTCGCGAAATGGCCAGATATTATCAAGCTTGCGACCTCTATGTTCATACGGCAAAAGCAGACAACGCTCCCCTGGTAATCCTGGAGGCAATGGCTTGCGGGAAGGCGATCGTTGCTACGAATGCTGGCGGAATTCCGGAGCTGGTTCGAGAGGTCCTAACAGGTTATACCGTGCCGGTTGGGGATGATGAGCAGATGGCATCAAGAGTGCTTGACCTGATCCAAAACCCTGAGAGCATGAAGCAAATGGGTTTGCATGCGGCTGAGATTGCGAAAAATGAATATGGGCTTGATAGGATGGTTCAGAATTACCTTGACTTGTATCAAGAACTGATAAACGAACACTGATGCTCACCATATTCACCATCCCCAAACCCTTCATTGGTCTGGATGGCATCCATCAGCGCAATGCCATCCAAAGCTGGCTGGCAATCCGTCCGGAGTGTGAGATCATCCTCTGCGGGAACGACCAGGGTGTCGCGGAAGTGGCGAAGGAATTTGGAGTGGTGCACCTCCCGGATATCCCGGTGAACGAATTTGGCACACCCTACCTGGATGCCGCTTTCAAGCAGGCTCAGGAAGCGGCTACAAACGAGCTGATATGTTACGTCAATGCTGACATCATATTCCCTCTTACTTTAGTTCAGACAATAACAAGTATCCCATTCCAGAGATTCCTTGGGGTCGGCAGAAGGTTTAACCTTGACCTCGACGAGTTGGTGGATTTTCAGAACCAACAATCCTCCCAGCAATTCTTTGAGCTTGCCAAGGAACAGGCAACTGAGTTTATTATGGGGGCTTCAGATTACTTTTTCTTTAGAAAACACGGTTTTACCGATCTGCCGCCGTTCGCTGTTGGTCGACCTTATTGGGACAACTGGATGATTTACACCGCCAGGAACTTGGGATTGCCAGTGGTAGATGTCACCAAGCCTATTCTTGCAGTCCACCAAAATCACGATCATTCTCATGTGCAACAAGTGCGAAAGGGCTCCTACTACGGTCCGGAAGGGGATAGGAATTTGGAGTTTCTTGGCATTGAAAATGCATTTGCCCTCTATGATGCCACACATTTTCTTGATTCCGAGAATACTATTCATAGGGTGCAAGGAGATGAGTATCTTAAGCGAAAGATACGAACCTTGCCCATTCTTAAGCCAAGAAAAGGTTTGTGTAAAAGCTGGCAAGCATTGGTTCAGCGGTTTCTGATGTTCCTCTACTTCCGTAGAGAAAAAGTATCGTATCGATTATTTGAGAGTGCTGTAAATATTCTTTACAAGCTTAGTTGAACTGATAATTTTAAAAACAAGAAGAACATCCAGTAATCTTGATCCCCAAAATCCTCTTTCTCACCTGTATGCCGCTCAGCGAGCCGAAAAGCGCGTCGATGGCCTTTATGGATGTGCTCCTCGAGCGCTACCCGGAGCGGTTTGCCTGGTTTTCGCTGCGCGGTGGGGCGAGCCCCGAATGGAACCCACGCGGGATCCCCTATGCCGCCTGCCCCAGCCCCCGCCGCCCATCCCAATTCCACACCCTTAGGCTTTTGCTCGCATACTTTATCTGGCCGCTCATCCAGGCTTTCAGGGCTGCCGGTGTTGCCCGCAAGAACGGCTGCGAAGTGGTGTTTGGGGATTTGGCTTTCGAGGCGGTCATCGCCGCCCGCCTGGCGGCTCGCTTTACAGGACTGCCGCTGATCGTCAACGTGCATGATGACCCGGTCAACCGTTTGCGCGTAAAGGGGCATCCGGCGTGGTTTCTGCGCTGGTATGAGAAACAGTTTGCCAAAACGCTCAAATCCGCCCTAAGGGTGGGGGTGATCTCGGACTATATGGGAGAGGTCTACCAGCAGCGCTATGGGGTGCGCACCACCACGCTCTACATTGGCGTCGAAGCGCAAAAATGTTTGCAGCCGCGCTGCCCGTCTGCGGAGGGGGCGCGCGTGATCCTCTCGCTCGGCAGCCAGAACTCGGCTGAGAACTGGAACCTGCTGATCGAGGCGGTGCAGCTCTTGAACGCCCAGGCTGGGGAGCAGAAATATCGCATCCTGCACATCGGCAAGCTCAGCCCAACCCTAGCGCGTCCGCCTGAGGTAGAAGTGACCGGCTGGTTGCCGGACGAGGACTTTTTGCGGGAGTTGGACCGGGCGGACATCTGCTTTTTGAACGCATCTTTTGCCCCGGAACAGGCTGAAGTGGGTCGGCTTTCCTTCCCGCTCAAGATCCACTCCTACATCCAGGCGCAGCGTCCCATGCTGGCATTGGGACCGTCCGATTCGGCTGTTGTGCGCTTTGTGCGAGAGCACCAGGCGGGCGAAATCTGCTGCCAGCCGGATGCTGGCGCGCTCGCTGCTGCCGTCCAAGCGCTCTGCTCGGATCCGGAACGCTGCAGGCGTGCTTTGGAGGGCGTGGCCAAGCTGCGCCAGAGTTTCAACCGGGAGCGTTTTTTCGAAACCTTTGAAACATACGCCCGGAGGGATGCTTGACCACGCTTGACCAACTGAAACAGGAACCGGTTTTTTTCTTCACCGGCACGCCCATTGCGCCAGGCGGGCAGGGGTCATCGATGCGGGTCTACACCAACCTGCGCGCCTACCTCGACCTCGGCTTTCGCGTGGAGTTGGTCCATTTCGCGGACGAAGAAAACCAAGGCAAGCCGCTGGTTCTGCCCGAAGGCGCAATCCACCTCACCCAGCTGCCGCGCGATCCGCGGGGGATGAGCCGGCGCGTCAAGAAGCTGGCGATGCGGCTGGGTTGGCCTCAAGCCTTCTTTCTGAACGCGCTGTTTCCGATCAGGCGGCAGGTCGTTGATGAGGTGCGGGCACGCTTCGGGGAGCATCCCCGGGCACTGTTTCACTTCGAGTACGACAACTTTGCCAGTGCCATTTCAGCTTTCCCGGGCATGCGCTCGGTTTGGAGCAACCACGACCTCTTTTCCCACCGTGTGCAGCTGGTGTGGCAGAGCCGCGACGAACGCCGCTCGCCCGACCGCAGCGAGGCTGAACGCCAGCGCGTCCTCGGGCGCGTGCGGCAGGCGGAGGACCTGATCGCCAGGCGCGCGAGCTTGATCCTGAATATTGCCGCGCATGAACACGAAGAATTCCTGCGCAGGGGGTACGGTAACGCGGTGCTCTTCCCGATGAGTTGGCCGGACGAAGCTTTGGTGCCGCGCGCCAGAGCCTGGAAAGAGGACGGCAAGCTGCGCTTGCTGCACCTTGGCAGCGTTGGAGGTTTGGTGGGCTATGAGTCGCTCAGCTACCTGATCGGGGAGGTTTTACCCTTGCTTTCGCCAGCCGTACTTGAGGGGCTGGAGCTGTGGGTGGTGGGGACTCTGGCGGATTCTTTTTACTGCAACCGGATTCTCGAGATGGCCAAACCCTATCCGCAGGTGCGCTTTTTGGGCTTTGCCGAGGACCTGCGCGGGATGTACGCCCAGGTGGACGTGCAGGTGGTTGGGGGAGTGAAGGCTTCGGGCTTGCGTACGCGGATCATCGAATCGATGGTCTACGGCGTGCCGGTGCTCAGCACGGCTGAGATGGCGGAAGGCTTGAGCGGATTGGTGGATGGGGAGAATATCCTGCTGGCGAAGGACGCATCGGATTTCGCTGACAGGCTGACCCGCCTGGTGACATCTCCTCCGGATTTTGACCAGCTCGCCCGCTCCGCCCGGGAGACATATGACCGGGTCTACTCACGCACAGTCGCGGCAGAAGTGCTGGCTGAGGCACTGACGAAGTTTAATTGAACCTTCGCGGCGTTTTTTGCCCGACGGAATTCGGAAAACAAGCTAACATGGAAACCCAATCGATGCACACCTATCCCAAAGAATTTTTTACCTACATCCGCGACTGGTCGATCAATTCCGCCCGGGTGATCGTACCGATTTTGGTCTCCCGACTGCACCCCCAAAGCGTGGTGGATGTTGGGTGTGGGGATGGATCGTGGCTGAGTGTATTCGCGGAGTTGGGGGTTCAAAAGATAATGGGGCTGGATGGGACTTACATGCTGGACCGCGAGCTGAAAATTCCGCGAGAAGCCTTTTTGGCTTGCGATTTGAACAACCCGCCCGCGCTGGACCAGCGCTTTGACCTGGCTGTGTGCCTTGAAGTTGCCGAACACCTGCCGGAATCTTCGGCGGATGGGTTGGCGCGGTACCTGGGGGGGCTCTCGGATTTTGTCCTGTTTTCCGCGGCGGTCCCGCTGCAAAACGGTGAGAACCACCTCAACTGCCAGTGGCAGGATTATTGGCGTGAAAAGTTCGAGGCGATCGGCTACCTGCCCATCACCACCCTGCGCCAGCAGATCTGGCAGCACGCGGATGTACCCTTTTTCTACAAGCAAAACATCGCCCTGTACGTGAAAAAAGAAGCCCTCGAGCGTGAACCCGCCCTGCTGGAGGAGCACGAGCTAACCATGGCTGCGCCCTTCTCGGTGATCCATCCAGAGTACTACCTGGAGGTCATGCGCTACCTGGCTGAGGCCAAGCGCGAGCGTACCTTTGCTGAGACGTTGACTTACCATGTCAAACGCCGGATTCGCTTCATCCGAAGACGATTAGGATTGAAATAAGTGACTGAACTTTTGCGTTCTGAAGAGCAGCCCCTGGTCAGCGTGATCATGCCCGTTTTTAACGCCGAGAGCTACCTCAGCGAGGCGGTGGAGAGCATCCTCAGCCAGACTTTTGCTGATTTTGAGCTGATCACGATCGACGACTGCTCCACGGATGGCTCACTGGCTGTGCTCAAGTCCTTTGCTGAAAGGGATACGCGTGTGCGCTTGCTTGAAAACGAGCGCAACCTGGGGGTGACCCCCACGCTCAACCGCGGTCTGAAGGAGGCTCAGGGCGAGCTGATCGCCCGCATGGACGCGGATGACATCAGCTTACCGGAACGCCTGGAGAAGCAGATCGCATTCCTGCAAGCCAATCCGCAGATCGGGTTGATCAGCGGTGACGCGGTGGCAATCGACGCTGAAGGCGCTGCAGTTGATGAGGATTTCAGCCTTACAGTGGAGCCTGGATATATTAAGTGGCTGCTGCATTTCACCTGCCCGATCACGCATCCGGCGATGATGGGGCGCAAAGCGCTCTTTGAGCAGGCGGGGGGCTACGACCCGGAAATCCTGTACGCGGAAGATTACGACCTCTGGCAGCGCATGAGCCAGTTTGCCCAACTTTCGAATTTGCCGGATGTTTTGATCAAGAAGCGCGCGCATGCCCAAACCATCGGCGTGACCCGGCGCGAAACCATGATGCGCAGCCACAGGCTCGTACAGCAGCGGGCTTTTTCGCGTCTGCTAAAACGGCAGGTCAGCCTGGATGAGATCAGCGCGTTGCGAGCCCGCTCCCAAACGATCCCTCCCAGGCAGACCCTTGCCATGCTGCGAGAGGCACGGCAGGTGTTCTTCTCCCAAAACACCCTCACGGCGCAAGAGAAGCGCCTGGTGGGGCGGGATTACGCGTTCCGCGTTTACCGCGTTGCCAACGAGAACCGCAACAACCCAGCCTGCTGGATGCCGCTAATAGCATCTTTCTTTGCCAATCCCGGCCTTTTGAGGCGCGTTTTTCGCGCACTGGGAAGGCGGCTTGGAACCAACCCAGCAGAAAGACCTGCGCAATAGATGAACGAAACCAGGAAAACTTTACTATCGGAACTCAGGCAGACCCTGTAGCGGGAATTGAGGGGCAACTACCGCCATCAAGGGCTGGCGGCGCTCGCGCGCTGCCTGATTGGAACGCAGAAAATCCTTTTGGGCAAGCCATTGCCTGGCCAGCCAACCGGCATGGATATCCTTTCTTTCACGATCCTGCCGGAAGTCATCGCGCTCTGGGCACGTTCCATACACCTGGCGCTTGAGGAGTTGCCGAAGCAAATCATCATTGGTGATGGATCCGGCAATTACCGTCCTAAGGATAACTGCCAGTCAAGGGTGCTGCCCGTCTACAACTTCAGCCACGGCACAAAACTGGACAGCTTTGTCAGCCAGGTTTGCGCTTCTGATTTCGTTTTGATCTGCGATGATGACATCTTTTGGACGGATGCTGCGCCTGTGAAGTGGGCTTTAGATTGCTTTGAACAGGATCCCAAGCTGGCTGTGGTCTCATTTCATCCCCGGCCGCACCTTATCCCCCAGCTTCAGGGAGTGATGTCAGAGGCGATGGGATCCTACGCGGTGCTCATTCGCAGGGATATTTGGCTGAAGGAAAAGCTGTCGTTCCAGATCCACAAACCGGACGATTGGAAGCAGATTGGCAATTACTTTGATGTCGCGGACTATGCCAACCTGCTGCTGGTGCAGCGTGGCTATCACGTGATCTCCGCGCCGGAAGAGCTCAGGCAGTCCCTGATCCCGTTTTATGGGACGAGCATGTGGGCGCTGAAGATCCTGGCGAGCAAAGGCGAGATCGACCGGGTGGTGTACGCGCAGCGACCGGACGAGCACAAAAAGGCTTACCGCACTGCCCTGGCGCTGCTCGGCTTTAGGGAGATTCTCGGTCAGCTTGAGATCAAAGGCGTGAAGCCCCTGGTGCCGGTGGACTACCTGCACCAGACGCTTGAAGTCGCCTCAAAATCGCTGGATGCACAAACCAGGGATGCCGTGGATGAGGATATTCAGAGCAAATTGGCGCTCCTTTCCAAGCGACTACTCACGAACTAGTAATAGAAAAAGCGAAACGATATGCCCCGCACTGGAAGACACCCCCTCAAAGAAAAAGACCTGGCGCTGGACCTGCCGGCGGCGCAGGCTGTGACCGTGACCACCATCACGCACATCCCGATGCTGGAGGGGTATTGGGAGCACAGCCTGGAGGTGCTCACGCTGTTCTTCGCGAGCCTGCGCGCCAGCACCCAGACGCCCTTCGACCTGCTGGTGTTCGATAACGCCAGCTGCCGTGAGGTGACGGACTACCTGAGCGGGCTAAAGGAAGAGGGTCTAATTCAGTACCTGATCCTGAGCGATCGCAACTTCCGCAAGCTCGGAGCGCTCGATTTTTTGCTGCGGGCTGCACCGGGAGAGTTTGTGGCGTATGCCGACAGCGATGTGTACTTTTTGCCGGGCTGGCTGGAGCGTTCTCTGGAGGTGATGCGCGCGTTTCCGCAGGCTGGGATGGTCAGCGCGCTGCCGACAGTGGATAAATCGGACCGGTTTGTTGCCAGCACCCTGGCAGGTATCACGAGCGACCCTAAGGTGTTGGTTGAGAAAGGTCCCAACCTGGTGCCTTCGGCTTTTGTCCGCGCGCACCAACTCAGCCTGGGCAAGGACCCTTCTCCGCTGCTATCTGCGGAGCGAACGGACACGCGCCTGACCCGGGATGGCGTGAGCGCTTTCCTTTCGGCGCAGGACTTCCAATTCCTGACCCGGCGCGAGGTGATCGCGCGCGTTTTACCCTTGAAGGCTGATGATAAGGAGCTGAACTACGACCCCATCTACAGCCCAGTGTTTGAAGCCAAGGTCGACAGGGCGGGCTATTGGCGGCTTTCAACAGTTGACTACCTTGCGCATCACATGGGCAACAGCGTGCCAGATTTGCAGACAGAATTGGCTGAGATCGCGCCTGGCTTGAGCCTGCCCGGGACTTCTTTGGCTTCCGCAAAGGTTAAAAAGAAGGGCGGGCTGTGGCAGAGCTACTGGCTGCGCAAAGTCCTGAAACGGCTGCACACCTGGTCTTATCGAAAGTTGTTCGAGTGAGCCTGAAGATCGCTTTTATGACGCCCTACTACGACCCGCGCGACATTCGCCGTGGGTCGGGCACGTTTTATTACATGAGCCGCGAGCTCGAGCGACAGGGCTGCCAGCTCAGCTATTTTGGTCCGGTGGAATTTCGGGAGCCGGCGGTGGTGCGACCGCTGCGGGCATGGGCTAAGCGGGTGCAAAAGGGACGCTATATGACCTACCTGGACCCGGCAGTAGCCCGGGCGTTGGGAAAGGAACTTTCGACGCAATTGAGAGGGCAATCCTTCGATTTGGTGCTCACCAATGATCCCGGTGTGGCTGCGAGGCTGGATGTGCCATATCCGGTTGTCTATTATTCCGATGTGATGCTGCCGGCTTCCAGATCGGTTTCTGAGTTGAGGGGGATGGTTGCGTATCGGCAGGTGCCGCTTTGGGCGCTGCGGAGATACCAGCAGACCATGCGCTTGTGCCTGGAGCGGGCGGCGCTGGCGGTCTTCCCCGCCCAGTGGCAGTTGGAGCAAGCCAAGGGCTATGGGGTGGATGTGGAAAAGCTTCACCTGGTCTCCTTCGGCGCCAACATCCCCGACCCGGGTCCTGAGGTGGCGGAGAGAAGGGAAGGTAAGACTCACAAAAGCCCCGAAGCGCTTAAGTTTCTTTTTGTAGGTCGAGATTGGATAGAAAAAGGTGGGGATGTTGCCCTTAAGACTGTGGAAATTCTAAGAATTGCAGGAATTGACGCTCATTTGTATGTAGTTGGAACAAATGTAGATATTAAGTCACCTTACATCCATGTATACGGAAAATTAGACAAAGACAATCCAGAAGAATTTTGTGTGCTCGACCGCCTCTTTCGGGAAAGTGATTGGTTGCTCTCCCCCAGCAAACACGAAGGATCAGCGATAACCCCTCGCGAAGCAGCGGCATATGGTCTACCAACTTTGGCATATCGTATAGAAGGCATGCTGACTTCTGTTATTGATGGACAGAGCGGTGTGCTGCTGGAACCCGGAAACGGACCGGAAGATTTTGCTGAGGTCATTTTGGACTGGTTGAAAAACCCAGATGCCTTCCAGCACTTGTGTCTTGGCGCACGCGAATTCTATGAGTCAGATGCCAATTGGGTGGGTAAGGTCCAAAAACTCATCCCTATACTAGAATCTCTTCTACAGAGTGGAAACTAGTGAGAATCCTTTACGCAACCTACCGCTACGATCCGACTAATCCTGATTTAGGAAGTAGTGTGGATTATGGATGCTATAAAGCACTGATTGATGCCGGGCATAGTGTAGAAATCATTGGCCCAGTGACCAACGAATTAAGCATTTTTGAAAAACTTGAAACTTACTTCTGGAGGATTTATAAACGTTTAACTGGGAAGAGTGGCTTAAAGTACCTCATGACAACATCCCTCAGAGCTTCCAATGCGGTAGCCAAGGCAATGAATGGTGGGGGCTTTGACGCAGTATTTTCCCTTTTTCATGCTTTTTTTGTCTTTCAAAAATTGCCTGGAGTGCTATTCTGGTTTTTTGACACGACTTTTCACGGTCAGGAAGAAGATTGGCCAATTTATGGCAGATTGGCACTAATACTAACTTACTGGCAGGAGCGGAAAGCGCTGAAGCGTGTTGGCGCATGTGCGACCAACAGCGAGTGGTCAAAGAAGCAACTTACAGATTTCTACAGATTGAAAGTAAAGGAAGTGGCTGTCATACCCATGCCTTCCGCCCTCCCAGTGGATGCAGTAAGGAAACTGGACTCTGACATTTTAGATAAACAATTATCTTTTCCACTAAGGATTTTGTTAGTCGGCAGGGTTTTTCAACGCAAGGGGATTGATATTGCCCTGGATGTGGTCCGCCTTTTGAATGAAAGTGGTGTTTCAGCGGATTTGATCATATGCGGTTTGCCCCAGACTGAATGGCAATCAATTGACCATGTGACTTTTGTCGGTCCTTACAAAAAAAGCGATCCTGAGCAACTACGATCATACATGGACCTGTATCGATGGGCACATCTGCTGATCCACCCTGCGCGTTTTGAAGCAGCTGGGATCGTGCCAGCCGAAGCGGCGGCATTTGGCACACCCACCATTACCAACAACACCGGCGGCTTGGGGACGTCGGTGCTGGATGGCGTCTCAGGCATCGTCCTGCCCAAGGGTAGTCCGCCGGAAGCGTATGTAAAAGCCATCACTGACCTTGTGAAAGACCCGGAACGCTACCAGCGGCTGTGCCAGACTACGCGTGAACGCTACGAAAAGGAGCTGAACTGGGATGTGGCCGGCAAGAGATTGGTGACCATCCTGGAAGAGGCAGTCCGAGAGCAAAAATTAAACACATAAAAGGCTGATTGTGACTACAAACGAATCATCATCAAAAAAACCCCACATTGTTCTGATTGTCGCCCGCGGAGAAGCGGTGCGGAACTTCCTCTACTCCGACACGCTCGCCATTCTCTCCCGCGAGGCTCGCGTGACGCTGCTGTCTGCCATTCATGACGAAAAGTTCATCCAGCGCTTTGGTCCGCTGGTTGAACGCATCATCCCGCTGCCCGAGCTCACGGAAAAATGGATTGTCAAATTCCTGCGGGAACTGATTGACATGGCGCACTACCGCTGGATCTGGACTGAAAAGGTCAAGAACAAGTGGGAGCTGCTGGATTTCAAAGCTCGCACTCCAAAACAAAAGCTGCGGGTTAAGCTGTTCAAGGCGTTTGCCCGCCTTTTTGCTTCCCGGGTTGGTCTCAACTTTCTGGCGTTTTGGGAGTATCACCTTTCGATTCTGCTCAACCCAACACCTTTTTTCAAACAAACCTTTGACGAGCTCAAGCCCGACCTAGTGTTCAACTGCTCCCACATCCACGCACCGCGCGGGGAGATGCCGGCACGGGTTGCTCACAAGATGGGAATACCAACCGCGACCTTCATTTTCTCGTGGGATAACCTCTCCTCGAGGGGCCGCATCCTGCCGCCCTATGATGATTTTTTAGTCTGGCATGAAGGTATGCGCGCGGAGCTGCTGAACCTCTACCACTTCATCAAACCCAGGCAGGTGCACATTACCGGCACTCCTCAGTTCGATTATCATTTCAAACCCGAATACCAGCTAACGCGCGAGCAGCTGGCAAGCTATGTCGGTTTTGACCCAAAACGGCCTTTCGTGCTCTACACCACTGGTATGGAGCGCGACTTTCCGGGGGAGGTGGGGCACGTGCGCACGGTGATCGATATTCTGAAAGAATTTGACCCCACCATCCGCCCGCAGCTGGTGGTGCGCACTTACGTGAAGGGCAACAGCCTCGAGATGGAAGCGCTTGCGCATGCCAACATTCCCGACGTCTTTTTCCCACCTGTGCTTTGGGATCCAAACTGGTTCATGCCGCAGGAAAAAGACCTGGCAATCTACAGCAGTTTGCTAAAGCAGTGCCTTTTCGGCATCAATCCCGCATCGACGGTATCTTTGGAATTGATGATGTACGGCAAGCCGGTCATGAACCTGGGCTTTGACCCATTGGGCTCAGACCTTCCCAAAGCACTGCGCTGGCAGCGTCATATCGGATTTGATCACTACCGCCAGGTTGTGGCGGGTGGGGGTGTGCGCGTAGCTTATTCAGGGGAGGATATGCGCGCCATCATGCAGGAGTACGTTCGCAGCGGGAACCGCCTGCGCGAAGAACAGCAGGGGTTTCTTGATGGCTTTTTTGGCTGCACGCTGGATGGCAATTCCGGCAAGCGGGTTGCTGAGGTGATCCTGCGCCTGGCGGAGAAGGCATGACCGCTGAGAAGCATGTGCTTTTTATTGCCACATCAGCCAATGCCGAGCATGGGAGGGGTGGACGTCGGCGGATTGTAGACGTGGCAAACCAGGTACGCCTGCATGGCTTTTCTCCCCACTTGCTCTGCTTTTTACCCTTCGAACAGGCGCTGCGTGGTCCGCGCTTCTGGCGGGCAGGAAAGGCCAGCCTTTCGGCTGAAGCCAACTGCCCGGTTGCTTACGCGCCGATGCTCCCGCTAATACGTTTTGGGTTAATGGAGAGGCTCAATCTGCTCCGGTGTGGCTTGGTTTGTTGGTTTTTCTCTCTGCGCACAGGCAGCTGGATACTCTACGGGCACGGCACACGCGCGGCAGGGATCGCACTGGTTGCCAAAAAACTACGGAAAGGCGCGCGTGTCATCGCGGATGCGCACGGTGTTGGCTCAGCGGAATACGCATACGCCACGGCAGCAGCTGCAAATGATAAGCAGCGCTTGCGCCTGCAAAAAGACGAGCAGAGGGTGCTCTCGCTTGCTGACCGGGTAATTTTTGTTTCAGAACGTATGCGTGAATATTTTGAAGGGCTGATAAAGCGTGATTTCAGCACAACTAGGGTGATCCCCTGCGCGGTGGATGCCATGGCTCTTCCAAACGCTGAAAATCGTGATCTTCTGCGCGAAAAGTATGGGCTGACGGAGCGATTTGTGGTTGCTTATGTCGGGTCTGCGGTGGCATACCAACTTCCGCGCCAATCAATAACCTTGTTTGGTCAGATTCGCGCGGTGATGCCGAAAGCGTTCTTTCTGGGGATCACCCAGTCGCCCCAGGTTTTCCGCGAACTGCTGAGCGAACAGGGGGTTCCTGAGGAGGATTATCTGCTGAAAAGTCTGACGCACGAGCAGGTGATGGAGACGCTGCAGATGGGAGATGTGGGCTTGCTTTTACGCGAAGAGTCGCTCCTGAACCAGGTTTCCTCCCCCACCAAGTTTGCCGAGTATCTGCTATGCGGTTTGCCAGTTCTTCTTACCCCTGCGGCTGGAGATTTTGCTGTAATTGCCCAAACCAATAACCTTGGCCACATTGTGGACCTCGATAGTTTACGGGTGGATCAAGCCCTCCTGGATTTTTTGCTGAGCGTTCAATCCAAGCGCCAGGATTATCTCAAGCGCTGCCGTGATTACGCACAGGCAAAACTCTCATGGGAGCATTATGGTGAAATTCTGGCAAGGTTATTTGAGGATTTGTGCAGTAGATCCAGTGTTTAACCAGTATGATTGGTAACAACGACTAAATTATCATGGAGGCACGGCGTCCCACAGGGGGAGGTGTTGCACTGCCGTGCCCCTACCATTACGTGAGCACTATGGTAAGGTTCTGGCAAGGTTATTTGAGGATGCACCGTAGGGTACAAATCGCGGTTCAATGTTTGCTTGGTCGAGTAAATAGTTTTTAGGCACAGCGTCCCACAGGGGGAGGCCTTGCACTGCCGTGCCCCTACCTTTACAGGGTCAATATGGCAAGTTTTGGCGGGATTATTGGAAGATTTGTCCAGTGGTTAATCAGACTTGATTAATACATATCAAAAAACATCAATTCTTATGGCAGGGCTTGATAAAGTGACCTTCTTTTCCTATCACCTATGAGCTACCACCTTTCAGCTATTACCTTTCCAAAGGAAATAAGAATATGCCCAAACGAATTCTGACTTGCATCGGTACCCGACCTGAGATGGTCAAACTTGCGCCGGTGATCAAAGCGCTTGAAGGAATGCCTGGGGAATTTGAGAGCCTGGTTTGCTTTACGGGTCAACACAGGGAATTGCTCGCCCAGGCAGCCTCGGTTTTTGAGATTGAGCCTGACGTAAACCTGGAGCTCATGCAGGCTGATCAAGGTTTGGCGGCGTTTGTGGGCAGGGCGCTCCCAGCTCTGCAGCAAGTGCTGATCGAAGCAAAACCCGACATGGTCCTGGTGCAAGGGGACACATCAACGGTCTTTTGCGCGGCGCTGGCGGCGTATTACCAAAAAATCCCGGTTGGGCACGTGGAAGCGGGCTTACGCACGGATAACAAATACGCGCCTTTCCCAGAAGAAATGAACCGCCGCCTTGCCACCAGGCTGGCTGACCTGCATTTCGCCCCCACTGAAACTGCCCGCCAGGCGCTTCTGCGCGAGGGGGTTCCCGGGGATTCCATCCATGTCACAGGCAACACGGTCATCGATGCTCTGCTGTGGATGCGCGCGCGACTGGAGCACTATCAACCAAAACTATCAGAAAAACTGCTTGCAGAGCTGGCTGACCGGCGATTGGTGCTCATCACCGGGCATCGACGCGAGAACATTGGTGAAGGTTTTCAGCAGATCTGCGCAGGGATTGCCGCGAGTGCCCGGAAACACCGGGATGTGTTGTTTGTGTACCCGGTTCATCTTAACCCGAATGTTCAACAGCCGGTGATGGATCTGCTCGGAGACACACCCAACGTTCACTTGCTCAGCCCACTCGATTACAACGATTTTGTGTGGCTGATGGATCGCTCGTACCTTGTTTTGACAGACTCTGGAGGGGTGCAAGAGGAAGCGCCCGCACTTGGAAAACCGGTGCTGGTCATGCGGGAAGTTACCGAACGCCCGGAGGGTATTGAAGCGGGTGTTGCCAGGTTGGTTGGGGCTGACAAACAGCGGATTGTCGACAGCCTGGAAGAATTGCTCACCGACGCAAATGCTTACGCCGCGATGGCGGTCAGCAAGAATCCGTACGGGGACGGGCATGCGGCAGATAGAATTATTGAGATTCTTAGATCATACAGTGAATAGATAACATTGAGACTTCTAGTTATTTCCCATAAAGAAACCTGGGCAGACTCTGCCTCCCCTTCGGGTTTTTCAACCAAGGGCGGTTTTCCATTCCAAATGAGGGCGTTATCGGAGCTTTTCGACGAGACGCATATTCTTTCTTTACATCGAGTTTCAGAAGCACCTTCAGGAATTTTGCCGTTGAATGGAAATCATCTCTCAGTTACAACTCTTCGGGAGCCAAAAGGTCATGATCTCGAACGCAAATTCCGCCTGATTATTCACTTGCCTTGCTGGCTAACAACCGTCTGGCGCGAAGTCGCCAAGGCAGATGCAGTCCATGCGCCATTGCCGGGCGACCTGGGTACGATCGGGATGATCGTTGCCCTGTTGCAGAAGAAACCGCTTTTTGTGCGTCACTGCGGACGGTGGGGCATTCCTTCCAGCGCTTTTGACAAGTGGCTGCAGCGCTTCTTAGAAAGGATTGCCAGCTCCAGGAATGTGGTGATGGCGACTGGCGGTGCTGAGCATCCTCCATCCAGCCGCAATCCAGCCATCTCCTGGATCTTCTCCACTGCCATGACTTCAGCTGAGTTGGAACAAACTCCGGCTGCCCTGGCCTGGCAGCCTGACGAACCCTTCCGGTTGGTAAGCGTTGGCAGTCTTCTGCCAGGGAAGAATATCTCCTCGCAGATAGCGGCTCTGCCTGCCCTGCGTGAGCACCATCCGCAGCTTAGCCTCGAGGTGATAGGCACAGGCCGGCTGCTGGAGGAATTGCAACTGCAAGCTCGACAGCTTGGTATTGAAGAGGTCGTAATTTTTTCCGGTAATATGTCTCACGATGATGTGATGGCACACCTTTCGCAATCCCACGTGTTTGTTTTCCCGACCCTTTACGAGGGCTTCCCGAAAGCTTTGCTCGAAGCGATGGCTTGCGGTCTGCCGATTGTTGCCAGCCCGGTTTCGGTAATTCCCAGCTTGCTTGAGGGTGGAGCAGGAGTGCTATTGGGTGGACAGGATGCTGCTTCTATCGCAGCTGCTCTGACTGATTTGCTCTCCGATCCGGAGAGGATGGCTGCCATGGGAAGGCTGGCACGGGAGAGAGCGCAAAGCTACACACTTGAACGCTGGCGGGATGAGATTGGTCAACGGCTAACGGAAGCTTGGGGCAGATCACTCAAAGAGGAACCCATTACACCAAATGAAGGAGCTGAGCTTGCCTGATTTGCGTGGACAAATTGGACAGATTCTCTGGAAGCTTGGCATGACCACTGCCCTGGTCAAGCGAGTTGCACGATCGGGACGCTTTGCGCTTGTGATGCACGGGGTCTCACCCGCATATGAGCCGGCCTTGCCTGCTTCAGTCCAGCCGCATCACAGCGCACAGGAGATGCGGCAGACGCTTTCCTGGCTCAAGCAGTACTTCGCGTTTCTGACAGCCGATCAGTTTCTTCAAACAAAGGATCCGGGCGTGTTGTTGACCTTCGATGATGGATTTGCCAACAATTTCGAAGTGTTGTTGCCGGTTCTTGAGGAGTTTGATGCCCCTGCCGTCTTTTTTGTGACTCTTCAACATGTGCTCAATCCGCGGGATTGGCTGCCTGCTACCAGGCGATTGGTCAGACAAGTTTGGAAAAACGAAAATGATGTACCAGTCACAACTGCCCACAACATTTTTGACGGCATGACGGTCAAGCAATTACAGGCTTGCGCGCAACATCCGCTCATTACAATTGCTTCCCACACCATCTCACATCCATTTCTGTCACAGTGTTCGGTTGAAGAACAGAATATTGAAATTTCCGGCAGCAAACGCCTGTTGGAAGAACTGACTGGGAAGCCGGTTGATTACTTTGCGTATCCAACCGGGGATTATGACAAGAATGCCATCCATCAGGTTGAGCAGGCTGGTTACAAGGCAGCGTTTGCGGTGGACCCGCAAAAGTTAGGTGCCACGCAGTTCGAGATCCCACGGGTGGGGCTGTATGCTTCAGACCCCTCCTACCTGGGGCTCAAGCTCAGCGGTCTACACCGCTCTCCGCTGCATGGTAAAATACTTTCAGATTGACGAGCACTATTGATCGCAATTATTTCCCATGCCAAATTCTGATAGAAGATTAAAAGTCATTTTCCTGATCAACGAGCTGGGCAAGGGCGGCAGCGAGCGTCAGCTTTACCTGCTGCTCAAACATATGGATCTGAACGCGGCCGAGCCTTTGGTGGTTGTTTTCAATCCGAGTACACTTACCGATTATGCTGACGCCATTCGATCTCTGGGCATCCAGGTGTTGCCTCTGCCTTCTTCAAAGAATTCAACACTAAAAAGACTTATCTGGCTAATGCGTTTCCTCAGGCAGGAAAAACCAGACGTGGTTCATTCCTGGAGCGCGCCGGACAACCCCTATGCTGGTATCGCTGGTTTGTTTGCGGGGGTTAGGCTGCGGATGGGCTCGCTGCGAAACTCACTGCAAAACCGTTCCTTTTTGGCTTTGCCTTTGCTCCTCCAAAAACTCGCGATTCACACCTGCCCATTCTTGCTGGTAAACGCAAATAGCATTCGCGAAGAATTACTTGTTCAAGGCTATCCTGCCAACAAACTTTTTCTGATCGAGAATTGTGTTGAGATCCCTTCGGACGCTGAAGAATCTGATCTTCCTTCTGTTTTCTCGGAAGACTTGAATTTTGTTGGCATGGTATCGAATATTAGGCGCAACAAGAATGTCCACATCTTCATTGAGGGCTTTTCCCTAATCGCGGATCGCTACCCAAACCTTCGCGGTGTGATCGTCGGCCAACCGATTCCTGATGAACTCGATTACTACGAATCCATCCAGCAACTGATCCATGACAAGGGGCTTACTGACAAAATCATCCTGCTGGGTTTCAGGGATGATGCCCCGTTATTGGTACGGAAATTTGAGGTTTTCTGCCTGCTTTCTGACTTTGAGGGATCTCCGAATGCGGTGCTCGAGGCCATGGCAGCTGGAAGACCTGTGATAGCTTCCAACACCAGCGGTATTCCCGATTTGGTTCAGGACGGCGTCACGGGGTATCTCGTCCCGCCTGGGGATGCGACAGCTTTCGCCAACGCATTGGAAAAAATGCTGAATAACCCCAACCGGGAGGAGATGGGTGCCAATGGACGAAAACGGGTAGAATCCAACTGTGGCTGCGAGGACTCAGCCGCGCGATTGCTGGCGCTTTACCAGCAGCTTCTCAAGAGGAAGAAATGACCGTTCAATTACTCACTGCCGCCGAGATCGACCCAACTCAACTGACAACCTTTCTGGAGCGATTTTTTGGCAGCACAAAGGCGAACTTTTTGCGCGCGCACGGTGCCTGGTTGCACGGCGGTCAGGAAAACCGGTGGGTGTTGCTGGTGGATGGGGTGCTGGCTGGATATTGCGCGGTGATCCCCGCGCGGGTTTGCGTTGATGGCAAGGAACTATCTGCCATTTGGTGGGTGGATATTATCGTTGCGCCGGAGTTCCGCGGGCAGGGTTTACAGTCGCACTTTGACCAAAAACTTCAACAGGATGACCTTCTGAAGCTGGGCTTTCCCAACGAACTGGCTGCAAAGATTCATCGCAAGCATCAATGGGGCGTGCGTGAGGATCTGCAGGTACGGCTTTGCCCGCTGCGACCGCTGAAAGTGAACCAGGTGCGCACCTCCCAGGGCAAGCGAGGTGTTTTGCTCAAAATGGGAGCAATTGGGCTCAGCCCGATCACAGCTGTACTTAGGCTTTGGCTGCATCTTCGAAAATCAGCACAGGTTTTCACTCGGGAACATCCCTCGGCAGAAACTTTGGCTGAGATTGTGAAACGAAGTCCAGCACAAGCGTTCCCAACTACCTGCCGGGATGCAGCCTATTTTCAGCATCGATTCCTGGATGCTCCCTACTCGGATCAGCTCGCCTGGTTTTTCCATGGTGCTGCGGAAGCGCCTACCCACTACCTGGTCACGAGAACCATGCAGCATCATGGAGTGACGGTGACACGCATCCTCGACTTTTTTGGGGATCTGAGCGCAGAAGGGCCACTGCGGAGATTGTTGCAGGCAGCCGCAGCAGACGCCAATCGGAAGAAGTCTTCACAATTGACAATGATGGTGACCTTGCCGTTTATGGAACCTCTATTTAAGGCTGCAGGTTTTCTGTTCAAGGCAACCGCGCGCTTTTGCTGGTTAAGCAGCGATCCGGCTATAATGGAATCCTTTGCCAGACCCTTCTACTTCACCCTGGCTGACAGCGACAATGATGAAATTAGCTGACCATGACCGATAAAATCATCTCCCAACCCCTGACTACCTCTTCCCGACTGGGTATGAGCCGTTATCAGGGCAAACAACTGCCCTACACTGCAAGAATTCTGCTGCTTTTCTTTTTGCAGGCTGTGCTTGCTTTGGTCATCCGTCAGTCGAACACAGTTTCAACACTGCATGCTTACGCAACCGTCGTGGCGGGTTTATTTTTCCTCGTAACCGACAAGGAACCTTATAGACTGATCTACTGGATGGGGTACGTAGCTGGCGCTGAGTTGCTGTGGCGGGGAACAGGTGCTGATGTTTTTTGGGAGACTGGCAAATACGCCATCATACTGGTCAGCGGATTGGGCTGCCTCAAGAAATTTGGCAAATATCCGTTCAATTTCAGCCTGATACCTTATTTTTTGTTGCTTGCGCCAGCGGTCTTTTTGATGCCGTCGTTTAACCGTGAAACAGTCGCTTTTGCGTTGGCAGGTCCTTTTGCGATCGTGTCAGCCAGCCTTTTTTTCAGCCGCCTGGAGATAAATACTGCGCAATTAAAGAACTTGTTGCTGACTATCCTGGCTTCTGTGCTGACATTTTCCATTCTTGCGTTAGTGGGACTGATCGATGCCGAGGTAATTGAGTTTAATGTTGCTTCAAACTTGTTTGCTTCCGCCAATACAGGACCCAACCAGGTTTCTTCAGTACTCTCGCTGGGTGCTTTCGCGGCATTCATTTATGCATTTTTGGAAAAGGAGCAGAAATTCCTGCGCTTCCTGGTGATTGCATTGGGGATCGGATTGTTTGTCCAAATTACGCTCACTTTCTCAAGAGGAGGGCTATACACCTTAGCTGGAGCTGTTGCTATGGGGGGATTCTTTTTTATAAGAGATAAAAAAGCCCGACGGTCTTACATATTAATTGTTCTCGCAAGTTTCCTGGTTTTTTACTTTTTGCTGTTTCCAGCACTGGAGCAGTTTACCTCCGGAGCACTCGGGGCTCGCTTGAGAGACACTGAGGCGACGGGTCGGGTAGAAATTGTTCAATCCGATTTGGAAGTCTTCACGGAAAATCCTGTGTTTGGGATAGGCTTGGGGCAATCCAACTACGAGCACGCCCGATATTTCCGGGTATCGAATGCCCACACGGAATATTCACGCATGCTGGCTGAGCATGGTGTATTTGGTTTAATCTCTCTGCTAATCCTGTTCGTAGTGTTAGGTTTAAAATTCCTGCATAAAAATGAGCCTGTAGCAAAGGCCGTGATCGTAGCCTGCATAACCTGGGGACTACTCTTCATGGCGCATTCCGCCACAAGGTTGGTAGCTGCTTCTTTTCTCATTGGATTGGCAATGCCCATTTCGGTCACGATATCCCAACCACAGAATCTGACCACGAGGTCAGGTACAGCCGCTTTCGAAGGATGAGCGCACGTTACAAGTCACTCGGACGTTAACGTCCAGATTGTTACTACTAATCTTTCAGCTATCCGCTATTAACTTCCTTGTTTAAATGACTAATCCCCTTAAAGTGCTATTCATCACCACTGAGTGGCCAACAATAGATCACCCCGGGCATGTACCTTTTCTGGTGCAATATGTCAATGCTCTGCGCAAGCAGGGGGTAGAGGTGGGGGTCTATCACTTCCGAGGCCGTGCAAACCCCCTGAATTACTTACGAGCGTGGTTCGAGGTACGCAAGCAGCCCCTATGGTCCGAGGCAGAGCTCATCCATGCCCATTGGGGGCAAAGTGCCTTTATCACACTTTTTTCACGTAAACCCCTGGTGATCACTTTCCACGGGAGCGACCTGCAGGGAATTGTGAGCCAACATGGGAAATACAACCTGAAGGGCAAACTGTTGGTCATGCTCAACCGTTGGATGGCACGCAAGGCTGAAGTTTGCATTGCGGTTTCTGAGCGTCTCAGACAGCTTTTGCCGGTCGGTCTCGAACAAGTTGAGGTCATACCCATGGGCATCGATTTAGAATTGCTTAAACCGATGGATAAGGAAAGCTGTCGGCAGGCATTAGGGTTTGAACCATTCAGACGCTACCTGCTCTTTGTCAGCGATCCCGGGCGGCCTGAAAAACGATTTTCTCTGGCGCAGCAAGCGGTCGCAGCTGCGAATTTGCAGAATGCTGAACTTTTGGTAGTCTGCGACCAGCCTTACGAAAAGATCCCCCTCTATCTGAACGCTGGTGATTTGCTTTTGTTGACTTCATCTCACGAAGGCTCGCCTGTCATCCTTAAGGAAGCACTAGCCTGCAACCTGCCGGTTGTTGCGGTGGATGTGGGAGACGTTAGGGAAAAGTTGGGGAATGTTGCTGGATGCGTGGTCTGCGAAAATGACGATCCGCAAACCATTGCGCAGGCTATTCATCAAGTATTAGCCTATGAAAAACCAATCAACGGACGCGATTCTGTGCTTGATCTCAGTTGGGAGTTGATTGCCCAACGCACCATCGCGGTTTACAACCAGGCTTTACACAGACCCTCATGACTCATTCAATGCCTTTTGTGAGTATCCTGATCCCGGTTCACAACGAAGAAGCTTACATTGATCGCTGCCTTCAGGCGGTACTTACTCAGGATTATCCTGCTGACCTGATGGAAGTATGGATTGCAGATGGCTTGTCTGCGGATGGAACCCGAGAGATCATTGCTGATTATATGAACCAATATTCTAATTTTTTCCTGGTGGATAATCCTGGCCGAATCGTTCCAACAGGTTTGAACCTGCTAATACCCAAAGCAAAGGGAGACATCATCATCCGGGTGGATGGGCATTGTGTCATCGCTTCAGATTACGTCACCAATTGCGTCCGGCACCTTCAGGAAAAAGGCGTTAATGGGGTTGGGGGACCAATGCACACGGTTGGAGAGGATTTCAAATCAGAGGTGATTGCCCTGGCGATGAGCTCTAAGTTCGGAGTGGGAAATTCCTTTTTCCGTACCGAAACCGGTCAGACCAAGCTGGCAGATACGGTTCCGTTCCCGGCTTACCTCCGTGAGGATATCCGTAAGGTGGGCTTGTACGATGAGGAGTTGGTGCGAAACCAGGATGACGAATACAACTACCGCATCCGGGAAGCTGGAGGCAATATTCTTCTGGCAGATGATGTGCGCTCCACTTACTTCAGCCGGGCTTCGATGGCGAAGTTATGGCGGCAGTATTACCAGTATGGCTACTGGAAGGTCAGAGTCTTGCAGAAGCATCCGCGGCAGATGAGCCTGCGGCAATTCGTCCCCCTGGCATTTGTGCTCTCGCTGATCCTATCCCTGGTTCTGATGTTGGTCCAGCCCTGGGGGTGGGTTTGCCTGATAGCAATTCTGGGGCTGTACCTTTTGACGAATCTGGCTGCTTCTTTGGGAATTGCAAAGAAGCAAGGTTGGCATTTTTTGCGTTTGTTGCCTCTCGCATTTGCCATTATTCACCTTGGCTATGGCTTGGGTTTCCTGGTGGGCTTGTTTAAGTTTTGGAACCGTTGGGGGGACAAGGCCGGAAAATCCCCAAAATTTGAAGTGTAGGCTTCAAGAGAGACTTATATGGGGGAGTGATTTGGGTGGGTTGTTTCGATCTAGGGGGAGAATCAGGGATTTGTTTCCTAAAGTTGTAAGGTGTGGGATGAGAAAAGCGGATCCAGAATATTCCTATGTTTTTTTGGGAAAATCAAAAAAACAATATAGTAGAATAAATACGTTCTTTAGAGTCACAGAGAAGGGAGACATCACTGTGCAGACCGACACAGTTCAAGATCATACCGTTCTGGAAGTACAAAAACCTGCCAGCAGATCGTTTGTTGCAGAAATTTCAGCGCTGATCAAACGCGTGTTCGATTTCGTTATTGCATTGATCGTGTTAATCCTGCTCTCGCCTGTTTTTCTCTACATTGCTCTCAGAATCAAGCACGACTCGCCTGGCCCGGTTTTCTTCAAAGGCGATCGCATGGGGCGTTTTGGCAAACCTTTCAAAATACTCAAGTTCCGCACTATGTATGAGGACGAACGCTGTTATAATGGCGCGCCTGTTACCGCCAAAGATGACGACCGCATCACCCCCTTCGGCAAGTACCTGCGCAAGACTAAGCTCAACGAGTTACCCCAGTTCTGGAATGTGCTCAGAGGCGAGATGAGCCTCGTGGGACCCCGACCTGAAGATCTCAAAATAGCCCAGGACTGGCCTGAAGAGGTCAAAGCAGAGGTCCTCTCCATTCGCCCTGGGATCACCAGCCCTGCTTCGGTTATCTACCGCGATGAAGAAAATCTCCTTCAAGGCTCCGGTTTTATGGATGATTACCTCAAAACTATTCTCCCAAACAAAATCCGCCTCGATCAGCTCTACGTCCGCAATAACAACATTTTCACGGATCTGGATGTGATTGCCATGACCGTTGTCACTTTGCTGCCTGCCCTGCGCAAAACTTCTCTCGATCAGCGCTGGTTATTCGGCGGTCCCTTTTATCTCTTTTTCAGGCGCGTCTTCTCCTGGTTTCTCGCAGATATGTTCGTTTCGGCCCTCGCTGTTGGCCTCTCGGGTGTGGTATGGCGCCTAAGCGCTGTTATTAACCTCGGCTGGCAAAATTACCTGCTTATGTCAATTGCCATTGCTGTTTTTGTGAGCCTGATTAACCTCCTCCTGGGTCTCAATCACGTCAATTGGCGCAGTGCCAGCCCCATCTATGTGCTCGATCTCGCTGTTTCCGTTAGCATCACCATGGTGGTTCTCTACGGGGTCACCCGCCTCTGGCTCACTGAACCCTGGCTGCCCTTCAGCCTGATCTGGCTCATCGGCATTACCATGATGTTCGGTCTCGTACTTGTCCGTTATCGCGACCGTCTCCTCACCGGCTTGGCAAACCGCTGGCTGCTCTTTCGCGGCCCAAAATCTTCCTTTGCCGAGCGCATTCTCATTGTTGGCGCGGGCAGCCTGGCTGAGATGACCATCTGGCTGCTTCAACGCAGCGCGTATTCAGGCATCTTTGGCATTATCGGCATGGTGGATGACGATGCCCGCAAGCGCAACATGGAATCTTATGGTGTGCGCGTCCTCGGCACTACGAAGGATATCCCCGCCCTCGTTGAAAAATACCAAATCGGTTTGATCTTCTTTGCCATCTCAGATGGCGCTGAGGAGGAGCACGAGCACATCACCCAGCTTTGCGAAGCGACTCACGCTAAAATCGTGGTGATCCCGGACCTCGTCAAAGTTCTGGAACGCTCGATCAAAAAGATTACAACACAGGAAGCTTCATGACTGGAAAATGGAATGATCGGATAGTTCTCGTCACCGGCGCGGGCGGTTTTATTGGCTCACGTTTGTGCGAACGGATGGTTGAGGAAGGTGCGTCTGTGCGTGCCTTCGTGCGTTACACCTCCCGCGCCGAAATTGGCCTGCTCAAGCTCCTGCCCTCTGAAATTCTTGGGAACGTCGAAATCATCCGCGGCGACTTACGCGACCTCAATGCGGTCGAACAAGCTGCAAAAGGAGTAGACACGATTTTTCACCTCGGAGCGCTCATTTCCATACCCTATTCCTATGTGCATCCCGTCGAGACAGTGCAAACGAACGTGATCGGGACGATGAACATCCTGGAGGCATGCCGCAAGACAGGGGCGAAGCTGGTGCATACTTCCACCAGCGAGGTTTATGGGACGGCTTTGCGCGTGCCGATCGATGAGGATCATCCTTTGCAGGGGCAATCACCCTATTCAGCCAGCAAGATTGGTGCGGATAAGCTGGTGGAGAGTTACTATCGAAGCTTTGATGTTCCGTCGATCACCATCCGTCCTTTTAACACATACGGACCAGGTCAGAGCAGCCGGGCGGTAATCCCCACCATTATTACCCAGGCATTATCCGGGGATCTGGTCCGATTGGGCAATTTGGAAGCCATTCGTGATTTTACCTATCTGGATGATACCGTCGAAGGTTTTCTCCTTGCCGTCCAAGCAGGGTTTTGGGATGGGGAAACCTACAACCTTGGCAGTGGAGAAGAGATCAGCATTGGGGAGATCGCTGAATTGATCTTCAGAATCATGGGAAAGCAGCCTGAGATCCAGGTGGAACCGAGACGGCTGCGTCCTGAAAAGTCAGAGGTGCTGCGGCTTATCTCTGATAACCGAAAGGCAAAAGCAGCCCTGGGATGGCAGCCCAAAGTTGGCATGGAGGAGGGGTTGAGACGTACCATCGACTGGATCAGCACACATTTGGATCTCTATAAACCCGAAGAATACAATTTGTAGGACTCCATAACCTGAAACCTTAGAAAGCAGTGCCTGCGGTTTATTAATTCGATTGTATAATTCCTTTAAACTAAAACAAGGCGGAAATTATGAAAGCAGTTATTTTGGCGGGCGGAAAGGGAACCAGGCTTGCGCCTTATACCTACCTCTTACCAAAACCAATGATGCCAGTAGGCGATCGGGCTATCCTTGAAATTATCCTGGGTCAGTTCAGCCGGGCGGG
>JAXGPH010000002.1:0-88759 GCA_040767065.1 Anaerolineaceae bacterium
CCCTTGAGATAATTTCATTTTTGACTTCAATCGGAAACAGGGTGAAACGCTCCGAAAGCGCTTCGAGCAGCGACTTCGGCAATGTGGTGAATTCTTCAAAATCGAGGTTATGATGCTGATACAACCCTTCATCGAGCTGTTTCAGCCGGAACCCAGGTTGACCAAGCTCTTTAAGCACACCTTGGAGGGTTTCATTGTCTTGGTCGTAGAGGATCGGTTTAGTCATAAACAAGACTTCTGAGGTCCCTCGCGATGATGGTTGGCTGTGGCTGCCAGGCTTGAGCCTGCTCAAGTGTGCTGACGCCGCTAAGAACCAGCGCGGTCAAACAGCCGGCGTTCTGACCACCCAAAACATCGGTTTCGAGCCTGTCACCGACACAGAGGGTCTCCTGGGGTTGTGTGCCCATAATTTCCATTGCCTGTAGGAAGAGAGTTGGCTGAGGTTTTCCGATTACCAGCGGATCTTTTCCTGATGCCGCTGCAACGGCAGCCACAAATGTGCCCGCTCCAGGCAATAACCCTTGGGGAGTGGGGTAAGTTGTGTCCGTGTTCGTCGCAATGAATTGAGCACCATCCCGGATTAGCAGGCTTGCATTCGCCAGCTTTTGGTAGTTGATCTCCGGATCAATCGAGACCGAGACAATGTGCGCATTAGTGGGATTTGTATCCTCCAAAACGGTATAGCCGTGAGCTCGAAATTGATCGCGCAGGGAGGATGTTCCAACCACGTAAACGCGGCTTTTGGGTGGGTAATTCCTGGCAATAAACCTGAGAGTTGCCAGTGCTGAGGTGACAATTTGTTCTTCCGGTACATTCACCCCAAAACTTGCTAACTTGCTTTGGATTTCTTTAATATTTTTTGAAGCATTATTGGTAACAAAAATAACCTTCAGCGCCATTCTGTTAATAGCGGTAAAAATATCCGGTAAGTCGCCAATGGGCTCGTTATCATGCCAGAGAACCCCATCCATATCCAGGATGAGGCCTCTGATCTGTGGGTAACGATTTGTCAACATTTGAAAATTATGCTGAGGTGCCTGATTTAGCAGGCGGCTGAAGTACTTTATCGATCAAACCATAGGTGACAGCCTGCTCCGCGGTCATGTAAAAATCGCGGTCAGTGTCACGCTTAATAACATCTAAAGGTTGCCCGGTCACATTCGCGAAAAATTCATTAAGTTCAGTTTTAAGCCGCAGAACTTCGCGTGCCATGATTTCGATATCACTTGCCTGACCTTCAGCTCCGCCAAGCGGCTGATGAATATGGATGGTTGCGTGGGGGAGGGCATACCTTTGCCCTTTCGTGCCACCTGCAAGCAAAACGGTGCCAAAACTTGCAGTAACACCAACGGCTACCGTGCTGATTGGATTTCGGATCATCTGCATGGTATCGAGAATTGCGAGACCGGCATAGATGGATCCACCAGGAGAGTTGATGTACATCTGGATGCTCTTATCAGGGTCGATCTGGCTTAGATAGAGCAGCTGAGCAACGACCACATTGGCAACCTGATCATTGATAGCAGTACCCACAAAAACAATCCGTTCCTTCAGGAGCAAGGAGTAAATGTCGTATGCGCGTTCGCCGACTGCGGTATGCTCCACTACCATGGGGATGACTGATTCAAATGGTTTTTTGTCCATAATTTTCCTTTATTTGTTTTCAAACAGTTTAATTACTGAGTGTAAGAGTTTTGTTACTCTTTCTCATCCTGGTCTTCGGCGATCTCTTCAACGAGGCTTTCTGGAGTCTCAGGTGCTTTGATCTCAATGACCTCCTCAGGATCTGCTAGTTCACGGAGTTTTCTGCGAACGGATTTCTCAAGCGCTTGGTTGGCTGCCTGCATTGAGACTGATTCAGAGAATTTCTTGGAACCAAGAGCCTTTTGCGCTTCAGCAATTTCTCCATCCGCAATGAGGTCGTTCAAAACTGAGGAAACTTCGTTTGAAAGTTCTTCATTAGAAATCTTAATGTCATACTGCTTGATGAGAGCGTCCATGATCAGCGAGCGTTCAACCCGATTCTTTGCAGTCGGTTTGACTTCCTCTTCATTGAATTGATCCCGATCCAGTTTGCGAAGTTTAAGATAGAGATCCAGGTCAAGGTTGCGGTGTTCAAGATCGTGCTCAATTCGGTGCAACACTTCTTCCTCTTCATTTTTGAGCATCTGTGGAGGGTACTTGATCACAGATGCCTGGCGCAGTTGATCAACCAGTTCGAGATAATAGGCATCGTCGTACTCTTCTTTACGTTTGCTTTCCAAATGCTCACGCACACCGTTATAAAGGTCCTCAGGTGTAGCAAAACCACCAGCATTCTTCAGGAACTCTTCATCAAGTTCAGGTAGCTCAAGCGCTTTGACGGATTGTAAATTAACATTGAATACAACCACCTTGCCAGCAAAATCATCGATCTCGTGATCTTCGGGATATTGATGCTCAAGGGAGAAGGTATCGCCTTCTTTTTTGCCAATAAATTCACGCGCAAACCCTTTGTAAGGCCATTCTGAATCGCGGCTTTCTTCGATTGTCGGAATTATTATTTGCAGCGGGTTCGACTTGACGATGACAGGATCTTTCCCAGGTTCTGCATTTTTATCCACAGCCTCAACGGTCATGTAAATCACATTGCCTTCAACCGCAGGAGTGTTTAAAGGGACGATGTTGGCGTAATCCCGCCGCATGGACATCACAAACTCATCGACCTCAGCGTCGGTAACGGCCTGGAGTTCATACTTCTTGTTTAACTCATCGACACCTTTTAATTCGACTTCAGGGTCGAGAGGAACGGTGAACTCCAGCACTAACGGGTTTTCGCTTTTAATATCGTCAAATGAGCCGGGTCCCCAGGGCGTGATCCCTTCCGCATCAAGGATTTTAGGATAAACATCCTCGACCATCAGATCAATTGCCTCTTGGAAGATGCGAGCCTCACCAACATAGTTCTGTACCATGTTATAAGGTGCTTTTCCAGGTCTGAAACCCGGGATATGTGTGCTGCGGGCGATCTTCCGGGCAGCCCGGCGCTTGAATTGATCAACCAATTCACTCTCAATCTCTGTTGTAAGTTTTACTTGATGGTCATCGGTATAAGTCTTTTCGGTTTTCAATGCATACCTCAATAAATAAATTTGTTCGAAGTGGGGAAAGAGGGGCTCGAACCCTCACGCGTCACCGCACATGATCCTAAGTCATGCCTGTCTGCCAATTCCAGCACTTCCCCTAGAAGGTATGATTATATGCGAGTGTTAAATCCTCGTCAAATAGTCGCAGCAAAACTTCGCTCAATATCTCTCTCAACTTTCTCTATTTCAATAATTCGTGGAATTGAATCTGCAAATTTTTCAGTGTATCGGCTGTCTAATCAAACAAAGCTTGATTAAGCTTGAGCTGGATCGAACGATTCTCGCTCCACTCCCGAAACAGCGCTTCAGAAACCCCAAATGGCGCCAGGACTGCGCTGCCAGCCTTGGCCAGCAATTCGATGTACTTTGGTTTGTTTATTTCCTGCGGATCGATGGGTTTGCCTAAATCCCAGGCTAACACATCCGGTTCACCCTTGCGATAAACAAAGCGGATGCGCATACCGGGTTTGATGGTCATGCCGGCAGCTTCCATCTGCCTGGCAGCACGCACTGCTGCTGTGCTGGCTTTATAGGCGTCGAGCGCGTAACTGACCTTACCATTGATTACCAACTGGTCTACCGGCACCTGGTTTTTCTCCAGCTTTTGCAGCGCGGTGTAATAGAAACAAAATGCCTCATGAATACAATCGGAAAGCTCGGCTTTGGTGCGCGCCTGCCCCAGCAAAGCGATCATTTGCTTTTGCACAGCAGCAATCCAAACAGGTGTATCGCGCTGCCGCGCCTCCAGCCCGCGTACTTTGACCTCGCCGCTCTGGAAAACGCCGAAATAGCGGTTGGCAATCGGGATGCGCGCGTCGGTCTTGGACGGTAAAAATGCCACCCAGCGGTAGACCCCATCCAGGTTGATCGTCAGCCCGGTGTGTAGGTTGATTTTGCTGATCACATCAGTGAAGTGTTCTGGCTTGTTGCAGCCTTTCTTTTTGATCCAGAGCGCGTCAACGTACATATGGAGCACCTCAAAGCCTTCTGATTCTGCCACTTCCTTGGCACGCAGCAGCACCTCGCGTCCACCTTTGGTGACGGCTTCGTGCGCTTCAATACGCCCATAACGCGCGTTTTTGTAACCCAAAAAGCCAAAACAAACTACCAGCAGCCACTTCAGGGCATTGGCGCGCTCTTTCAGTGTCGCGACCATCGGATGATCCGGCGGATATTGGCGGATCTTCTTTTGATTTTCCACACGTTTTTGGTAGAGGGGTTTGAGCGTCAGCGGCACCACGCCCAGTTCTTCCCTGGCGGGTTCGAGCAAATCCGGCAGAGGCACTTCAGGCGAGATGTTGCCTTTGATGATTACTGCCGGGTACATCGAGACAAAATCCACCTGCGCCACGTCCATGTGCAGCCCTACTTTGGGCTGGTAGATCATCCCGCCACGGTCGGACTGGATCAACTGCCAGCCGCTTTTGAACTCTTCCACCTGGCGTTTCTGATAGGGTACTAACACGTCTTTCTCCAGCGCGGTGATAACCTGCATGGCAGAGATCCCCTGCCCGGGTGAAACGCGCGCCGCTTTTTCGATGGGCAGCGTGGTAACGCGGGACATTTCCAACGTACCAGCCAGGCTGTAGTCAGACCACATCATGGAGGACTTGCGGTCCACATGGCAGCGACCGAAGAGGTGGGCTTCTTCCGGGCGATAGATGATGTGTCCATAGGAGAAGTAGGTCGTTTCTTTCTGCCAGCGGACCGGGCGTGTGGCATCGCGGTTGAGCTGCAGAGGGATGCCTTTTTCTTCCGATTGCGCGTTCAGAAAGGGGATCAGCCAGCTGTCTCCCCAATCGGTGACAAAAATATCCGGATCATAAGTCGCCAGGGCATCATTGATCAGCCGCAGGTATTCGCCACCAGGGTCAAGCGGAACATGCCGCGCAAAGCGATCGGTGCGCATGAGCAGCGAGTGCACCTTGCCGCGGTTTGGATCGCAGTCCGGCTTCAATTCAAAGATGCGCAGGGGCGGCAGGTCGGGTATCAGGTCCCAACGGGTATTGAGGGGGCGAATGGATTGGATGAGCTGGTTTTCATCTACCTCCAATTCACACAGTGCCAGCGGGAAGACGCCATAGCGAGCCATGTAGCGCGTACCTATGGTGACATCCGCATCGTAGTAGGTCAGGTCGGGGAATTCAGCTTCAATGTCGCGAAATAGTCTGACCTGGCTAACGGGCGAGTCCATGTCAATCTGCATTACATTCACTGAATCTGCCACAAACACATCCTGCTTTTGCTTGCGGCTGAGTCCCAAAACGCCCAGTCTCCCCCTTACACGCTTCCAGAGCGCGCGCAACTGTTCATTGGGACCGGCAACATAGAAGGTGACCGGGAAAGCCTGCTTGAAACAGACGCGGCGATCATCTTCCCCAATAAACCACAGTGTCAACCCCTCTTCCTGGTTGAGGTAAAGGTCCAGCAGCCAGCCGCGAAAAGTCATCAGGGTGCCTCCTCAAAGTCGGCATAATTCAAGCCATTGGCGGGTTCCGGCTGTGCTTCCGTCGGGATTTCCACCAGGTCTGCTTCCGTTTCCTTCTGTGGGGCATTAAATAAAGTGGAGACGGTAGCATTCAACAGTTGAATGAATTCGTCTTCCTTTTCCGCCTCAATACGATCGGCTTTAAAAGGATCCGCATTGGGTAAGCCCTTTTGCACAGATTTGAGTTGTTTGTAGAGCTCCAGCAGGATGGCAATCAGGTACATATCCAGCGGATAAAGATTGGAAGCATAGGAGGCTTCGGCCAGGTGCAGACGCGACATGACCAGAAGTTCATCCAAAAGGATCTGGTCCTCCTTGCGCAGTGCCCGTTTGAAGCGCTTGAGTGCGGCTTCTTCTTCCTGCCAGGTTTGGGTGATTGAAGCGATGGTGCGTCCCATAAGAATCTCATTCGAAAAGGGGCATTTGCGTCTGCTGTGCCGTTTGCAGCGTGAGCGGCTCTTCCCAACAAACATCCACGTTGTTTTTAATCAGCTCAAGCAAAGTGGCACGCTGATGGGCAATCAGAGGGATGGGTTGTACACTGATGACCACGGGCGCCGAGGCGCTCAGCTGCGTTAGAAAGCTGAGACTGTGATCCATCAGGCGTTGCGCGTCTTTAAGCTCAACGTCTTCGTCGAGAAAGGTCGCTAGCAGATCGAGTACCACCAGTGGCTCTTGTGGCGGGTTGGCAGCTACAGCCTGCAGTATAGCCACTACCTGGTAGCAGGTGAAAGCGCGTGAAAGGCGAATGTTGCGCATAACCTGCACGGGGTCGGAGGTATAGGGGCGGATTAGTTTGGCAACTGAATACATGTTGGAACGATTACCGCAGTCCAAAACGGTTACATGCTGCAGCAGACTTAATTTGGCGATCAATTCCAGCATCTTATTTGAAAGTGCATGGGCACCAACCGCCAGAAAACGCCTGGAGGGCAGGGGAGTGTTGAAGGGCATCAGTGAGCTTTCCATGTTCTAATTATATAGAACAATTGTTCTAATGTCAAGAATTGCAGGAAATAAAGCGACTTAAGACGTAAGGGTTCAGGGTGGGTGACTGGATGTCGTTTATCATCCAGAAAATAAAAAAAGGGGAAGGATGGGAAGGGATTCTATGAGATAATAAAGGCGAACAATCCGGTCTGGGAGGCAGATTACAACTCGCCTTGATTTATCTTTTGCTTGTTTTCTGTCAAACCTCACCCCCAGATCCTGAGAGAAAGGGAATTGTTTATGAATAAGAAAGTCATCATTGCCGGGTCGTGTCGGACCGCAATAGGGAAGATGAACGGCATGCTCTCCACTGTTCCTGTGGCAAAACTTGGCGAAGTCGTCATCCGGGAAGCCATCCGGCGGGCAGGTATCCAGCCAGCGGATGTAGACATGGTCTACATGGGCTGCGTTCTACAGGCAGCACAGGGGCAGAATGTTACCCGCCAGGCGGCTGTAAGCGCTGGTATTCCCGTTGAAACTCCGGCTGTGACTATCAATGTCGTCTGCGGCTCCGGTCTTGAGGCAGTCAACATGGCTGCCAGGATGGTCTTACTAGGTGAAGCAGACGTGGTGGTGGCAGGCGGTATGGAAAATATGTCTGGCGCGCCTTACGCCCTTCCTCAGGCAAGAACTGGTTACCGTCTTGGTGACGGAAAACTGGTTGACACGATGGTGAATGATGGTTTGACCGATGCTTTCAGCCAGTTGCACATGGGCATCACAGCTGAAAATATTGCGGAACAGTGGCATCTGACCCGCGAAGAACTGGATAAATTCTCTGCAGTCTCGCAGCAAAAAGCCGCTAAAGCCCAGGCTGAGGGTAAGTTTGTGGACGAAATCGTGCCAGTTCAGGTGCGTATCAAACGCGATGTTATCGATTTTGTTGAAGATGAAGGTATCCGCGGGGATACAACCGCCGAAGGGCTGGCAAAGCTAAAACCAGCCTTCAAACCGGATGGAATGGTAACGGCTGGCAACTCTTCCACCATCAATGATGGCGCAGCAGCTGTGGTCGTGATGAGCGAAGAGAAAGCACGCGAACTTGGTGTAACTCCTGAGGCGATCTGGTTGGGAAGTGCCTTGGTAGGCGTTGATCCTTCAATTATGGGGATGGGTCCCGTACCTGCAACCAAAAAATTGATGAAAAAAATGGGTAAGACCATCGCCGATTTCGATGTTATTGAAGCCAATGAAGCCTTTGCCGCTCAATCACTCGCAGTGATCAGTGAGCTGGGCATCGACACTGACAAGTTAAATGTCAATGGCGGCGCGATTGCGTTAGGTCATCCTATCGGCGCTTCCGGATGTCGAATCCTTGTCTCGCTGATCCATGAAATGAAACGCCAGAAAAATGCAAAACTTGGACTGGCAACACTCTGCATTGGTGGCGGCATGGGTTGTGCCACGGCGATTGAAAAACTTGAGGCATAATCATGACATTTATTCAGTACGAAGTGATAGGGCAGGTTGGGCTGATCACCATCAACCGACCAGAAGCGCTGAACGCGCTGAACAGGGCTGTTTTACAAGAGCTAAATGAAGTCCTGGATGCTGTAGATCTTGGAACAACCCGCTGCCTGGTAATCACAGGCGCTGGGGAGAAAGCCTTTGTTGCCGGAGCTGATGTGGCGGAAATGTGCCGCATGAACGAAGGCGAAGCCAGGATTTTCAGTGAAACCGGAAATGCTTTATTTAGAAAAATTGAAACCTTTCCTGTGCCTGTTATCGCTGCTGTCAATGGCTATGCTTTAGGCGGGGGAAATGAGCTTGCCCTCAGTTGTGATATCCGGATCTGCAGTGAGAATGCCGTGTTTGGTCAGCCCGAAGCGAGTTTGGGCATCACACCAGGTTTCGGGGGCACTCAGCGGATTGTGCGAGTTATTAGTTCAACTTCGAAAGCAAAAGAACTGCTGTTTACTTGCAGAAACATCAAGTCAGAGGAAGCCCTTCAAATCGGTTTGGTAAGCGCTGTTTATCCCCAGGTAGATTTAATGGCAGAAACCTTAATAATGGCTGATCGTATCGCCGGCAATGCTCCCATCGCCATTCGAAACATTAAAAAAGCAGTAAATGAAGGCCTGGACATGCCGATTGAGGAGGCAATCAAGCACGAAGTCTATCTGTTCAGCAATTGTTTCACAACTGAAGATCAAAAAGAAGGCATGCAGGCTTTCCTGGAGAGGCGCAAAGAGAAAGTTTTCAAAAACAAATAAACATTAAAACAGCAGCCTGGAAAAACGACCAGGCTGCTTTGCTAAAAGGAGAAAATATGAAAGTAGCAGTGATCGGAGCAGGCACCATGGGCAGCGGAATTGCCCAGGCTTTCGCTCAAACGGATGGGTATGAGGTCGTTCTTACTGATATTAACCTGGATTTCGCCCAAAAAGGTCAGCAGCGCATCGCCAAAGGACTGCAGAGCAGGGTAGATCGCGGCAAGCTGGAGCAAGCTGCTGCCGATCAGATTAACGCCTGCATTACAGCTGGTCTGTTGCAGAATTGCGCGGATTGTGACCTGGTCGTGGAAGCCGTTTTGGAAGAAATGTCCGTGAAGAGAGAAACTTTCAAAGCCTTGGACCTAATAGCCAAACCTGAATGTATTTTTGCCAGCAACACTTCCTCGCTTTCAATCACCGAGATTGCTCAAGGCTTGACTCATCCCCTGGTAGGGATGCACTTCTTCAATCCCGCGCCGGTCATGAAATTGGTCGAAGTCATTCCTGGGCTGTCTACTCCTGCAGAGGTCGTGGAGCAAGTTTCTGAGATAGCTAGAAGACTGGGTAAAACTCCGGTAGAGGTTAAAGAATCTGCCGGCTTTGTGGTCAATCGCATCCTGATCCCAATGATTAACGAGGCTGTGGGCATTTTTGCGGAAGGCGTTGCCAGCGTTGAGGGCATCGATGCCGCCATGAAGCTGGGCGCCAATCATCCGATGGGCCCGTTGGAATTGGGTGATCTCATTGGTTTGGATATCTGCCTGGCAATCATGGAAGTACTCTACAAGGAGACTGGCGACAGCAAATATCGTCCACATCCCTTGTTGCGTAAGATGGTTCGTGGTGGGAGGCTCGGGCGTAAAACTGGGGAGGGCTTTTATAGTTATTAGAAAGACGAACACAAGAGCAGGTTACACTGATCTGCGCTTGCGTTCGTTATACCAAATGCTCGGGTTGTGTTTCTGAGAGGCAATTTTTTACAGCACAGGAAGCTGACTATTCCGTTACCTTCCAGCTCTGTTTTTATCTGACATCCAAAAAAGATTAATGAGTTAACTGAAATCAAATCGATCAATTTACTAATATTGATTCAATTTGTACATGTTTTAGAAATTAAGGTGTAGAATTGGCGAAATTCCAATCCTCTTTCACAACAAGGAGCAAAAAATGCAAAAATCAAGAGTACTATTTATCCTATCCGTAGTTCTGATGCTGTTGTTCAGCGTCGCAAGTCCGGTAAAGGCAGACCCATCGGATACGGTCCGGGTTTGGGTTTCCTACCGGGATGGGGGAAAGTCTGAAGTTTTTAAGGCATTAAATTCAAGCAGCAGCCAAATCCATTACGATTTTCCTGAGCTTGGCGCTTATGTTGTCAGTCTCCCGGCTGCAGCCTTGAATGGTATTCTCAACAACCCCTGGGTTATCGGGGTTGAAGAAGATGCTGAACGATATCCAATCAGCGACATGGCCGGGCATGTGACAGAAGCAGCTCTGGATGTTGTGGATGATCTCGGTCAGACGGTACCTTATGGTATCGACATGGTTCAGGCGCGGGACGTTTGGGATGTTGACCGGGATGGCATTGTGGACGGGGGAGCTCCGACGGGGGCAAACCGCACACTTTGTATCATCGATTCTGGTTATTATCAGGATCATGAAGACCTTCCAAATGCTGTTGGCGGTTATTCGCAGGTCGATGATGCCTGGGACCGCGATGGTTTTGGACACGGCTCTCATGTGGGCGGCACGATCGCGGCTCAAAACAACACCCTCGGTGTGGTTGGTGTGACGCCAGGAACAGTAAATCTTTACATCGTAAAGTTCTTCGCCGATGACGGTAACGCAACCTATGCGTCCAATCTCGTTGATGCACTGAACCGCTGCCAGGCTGCTGGTGCGAATGTGGTCAGCATGAGCCTGGGCGGTTCCCGCTTAGTTCGGACTGAGAGGACAGCGTTCGCTAATGCTTACGCTGCCGGCGTGCTCAGCATTGCTGCAGCAGGTAACGATGGGACCTCTGCATTATCTTATCCCGCCTCATATGATTCGGTCATGTCTGTGGCAGCCATTGACAGCGGCAAAGTCGTGGCCGATTTCTCTCAATATAACAGCCAGGTGGAAATTGCCGCGCCTGGTGTGGCTGTGCTTTCCACACTCCCTTACCTTGAGACCAACCGGGTTACCGTAGATGGCATCGATTACACTGGTGGGCACATTGAATATTCTGCCCGCGGAACTGCAAGCGGTGCATTAGTTGCTGGTGGATTATGCGATTCAGTGGGTTCCTGGTCTGGCAAGGTCGTGCTTTGTGAGCGGGGAGTCATTGACTTTTATACCAAAGTTGCGAATGTTCAAGCCGGTGGAGGAGCTGCAGCGATCATCTATAACAACGTCCCTGGAGACTTTCTGGGAACTTTGGGAGAAGGTAACAGCACCTCGATTATTGGCATTTCTCTAAGCCAGGAAAATGGTCAATACCTGGTGAATAATAAACTCGGGCAAACCGCGACAGTTTTCAGCCAGGTGGAGCAACCCGCAAGTGGGTATGAAGCCTGGGACGGAACATCCATGGCTACTCCGCATGTTTCAGCGGTTGCTGCATTGGTATGGAGCTGGGATCCATCCTTGACGAATGTAGAAATTAGAAACGCCCTTACTGCCACAGCCTTGGATCTGGGCGCCGCGGGCAGAGATGTTTATTATGGTTACGGTCTGGTGCAAGCCAGAGCCGCCCTGGAATATCTGGGATATGGCGGCAGCACACCACCAGTTAATAATGCTCCGACTCTGACAATAACAAGCCCTGCCGATAATTCTTCTTTTGCTGAAGGCGAAGAGATCACATTTGCCGCCACAGCTCAAGATGCGGAAGACGGCATACTCGATAATTCTATTGTTTGGACACTCAATGGAACCACACTCTTTTCTGGAGCGGGCTTTACAAAATCCGACCTGCCAGTAGGGACGCACACGATCGAAGCATCTGTCACTGATAATGGCGGTTTAACCGCAACCCAACAGGTGAGTGTGACGATCACCCAAACAGGTGTTGAACAGACTTTGGTTGCGACCATATCCACGGACAAAGACTCTTATAGAGATCGAGAAAAGGTCAATATAACAGTAACTGTAAAAGACCAGGCTGGAGCCCCAGTCTCTTCCGCCTCTGTCAGCCTAACGTTGACTACTGCAAACGGCACCCAAACAACCTACAGCGGAATTACAGGAACCACTGGTGAGTATCTCCTCAGTTATCGCCTTAACGTCCGTAAGACGGGGATTGGAACATATTACCTTGATGCAACTGTCAGCAAGGCTGGTTACACATCAGCAACAGCGTCAAATACTTTTCTTGTTCAATAGAACTTAGAGAACCAAAAAAGCTGCCGGGATATCCGGCAGCTTTTTTGGTATATGATTTAAGATATGGTTTACACCATCTGTTTTAATGCTGCGCTGATGATCAGTGGGGCACCAGTGGCTGCTTGAATTTCTTCCAAAGTGAAATCCGGATTTTGTTCTACGAGTACAAAACCCTCGTGAGTTACCTCGATCACGCCCATTTCGGTAACAATCAAATCAACTGCATTGACAGCCGAAATCGGCAATGTGCATTCACGCAGGAGCTTTGGAGCGCCTTTGGCGGTGTGTTCCATTGCCACAATGACTTTTTTGGCGCCGCTGAGCAAGTCCATCGAGCCTCCCATACCCGGCACCAATTTGCCAGGGATCATATAGCTGGCGATATCGCCATTTTCTGCGACCTGTAAAGCCCCCAGGACAGTGACATCCACATGTCCACCGCGAATGATGCCGAATGACAAAGAACTGTCGAAAAAGCTCCCGCCTGGTATAATGGTGACTGGCATTCCACCTGCATTGGAAATGCAGGGATCAATCTGGTCTTCAGCCGGCACAGGTCCCAGCCCGATGAAACCATTTTCAGACTGGAAGATGACCTCTCTGCCTTCTGGAAGGTAGTTTGGCACCAGACCTGGCATACCTATACCAAGGTTTACGAGCGTTCCATCCTGGAGCTCTTGGGCAACTCTTCTGGCAACAAATTCTTGCAATTGCTGTTTGTCCATCATAGCGCGCCTCCATCAATAATATGGTCAATAAAGATAAAAGGAACTACAACATCATCCGGGCAAATGTCGCCAACTTTCACGACCTGTTGTGCTTCTACGATGACGATATCAGCTGCCGCAGCCATGCATGGATTGAAGTTGCGTGTGGCGCCATGGTAGGTCAGATTACCCTTTTCGTCCGCTTTTTCTGCGAAAATTAAGGCAACATTGGCGCGCAGGGGTTTCTCGAGCAAGTACCTCTCACCATCGATTTCGATAACCTGTTTACCTTTTTCCACTTCTGTTCCCAATCCGGTTTTTGTCAGGATGCCACCAAGCCCAAAGCCTTCGGCCCGGATCTGTTCAATCAGCGTGCCTTGTGGGATGAGAACTATCTCTGTTTCACCTTCCAACATCTGCCGTCCAGACTCACGGTTGGTTCCGATATGAGAAGTCATAATTTTTTTGAACATCTTGGCGACAACCATCTTTCCAACGCCACGATCAATAAAGCCGGTATCGTTACAGATGAGTGTCAGGTTTTTGACCCCTTTCTCGATGAGGGCGTCAATAAGCCTTTCCGGCGTACCAACCGCCAGAAAGCCTCCAACCATTATCGTGTCGCCATCATGCACAAGGTCTACTGCGTCTTTTAAACTGATCAACTTACTCATAACTCCTGTCTTTCTCCGGGGTAGATTTCAATTTGATGAAGCCTGCCGTTTGCGTGCAGCCAATTCAGTGCAGATATAGCTGGCAACATCATCAGCATATTTTCCATGACCAAATCCTGCATCACAGCCTAATTCTTTGGCAAGCTCATGGCTGATTCGGGGACCTCCGATGATAAGCAGAAAACGTTTGCGTAGACGTTCTGCTTCGAGCAGTTCAACCAGCTCAGTCAAGTTTTGGATATGGATGTTATTCTGCGTCACAGTCTGCGAGACCAATAAGACGTCTGCATTATACTCCACTGCTTTACGAATGAAATCTTCGTTTGAAACCTGGCTGCCAAGATTAAGCGCTTCGACCATCTTGTAGCGTTCCAACCCATAATGACCCGCATAACCTTTCATGTTCATGATCGCATCAATTCCAACCGTGTGAGCATCGGTTCCGGTGCTGGCTCCAATCACCCTGATCTTTCGCCCAAAATTTTGCTGGATAAACTGGTCTGTTTCTTCCATAGTCATTGGGTTTACATCTGCGAATTCTACATGGATTTGCGTATAGTCTATTGTATGACTAAGACTTCCATACACCACAAAGAAACTAAATGACTTATCCAATGGGGAATGATAAGTTACCATGGGTTCGACTAGGCCCATTTTCATCGCCAATTGCCGGGCTGCTTCCACAGCAATTTCGCTGTCTGGCACGGGCAGGGTGAAAGAAAGCTGTACCTTGCCGTCATTCATTGTGTCCCCGTAAGGTTTCAGCCGGGTTAGGTCTTGTTTCTTGTCGAAATCAATTTTGTTTGTTGAATAACCTCCACTATTCATTTTATCCCTCCTCAGACCCTGATTTGGTGTTGTGAAACCGCTCCGAACCAAGCCTTGATTCTTCCATCAGAAGAGGAATGAACGGATTCAAATATTGATCCTCTTTAGCTATCACGCCAGATAGTCCTTTGCCTCCTTCAAATGGACGCTTGATCCCTGCAAACCGTCCGTGTTCGATGGTTCGAAAAAGACCGTCCTTCCGGATATTCTGGAGGAGTTCAAGTGTAAGATCGAGCACATATGCTGCGCGTTGTTCCATAATACCTTCGTGGCGGAATTCAATATCTTCTCCAAAGTCAGCAAAACTGTTGGCAATGTAGCGCGCGTTTTCAATTGCAAGCGCGCGGTCAGCCAAAAATGGCGTGTGGATGGCTTCGGTCAGCATTCCAAGCAGATGAATACTCTGATCACTGATGACTGTCACGATATTAAAAAGTGCATCCTGAACATACGCTTTGAAGATATTGCCAGTTTTAAACTTGGTAGGCGGCATGTATTTAAGCGGGGCATTGGGGAAAATTTGCCTGGCAAGCTGTGCTTGGGCTAATTCATAGAGGAAGGCGTTTTTTAGCTCGGGATTCATCTCAAAGGCATGACCAAGACCTATTTGCTCTTCAGGTAGTCCTGCCTTCAGGGCAAATTGCTCATTAATCAACTGAGATGCCAGCACTGTATAGGCTTCTTCAAAGGCATCAGAAGTTCTCAGATAGTTATCTTCACCAGTGTTGATAATGATCCCTGCGGCAGCATTGATCAAGCGGGAGAACTCCTGGTCGATGAGCGTACGCTGCATATTGATATCCCGAAATAGAATGCCATAAAGAGCGTCGTTTAGCATCACATCGAGGCGCTCTAAAGCGCCCATAACCGCGATCTCTGGCATGCATAGACCCGAACAATAATTACACAGGCGAATGTAGCGCTTCAATTCTGCACTCACTTCATCCAGGGCTTCCCGCATCAGACGAAAGTTTTCCTGGGTTGCCATTGTGCCGCCAAAGCCCTCGGTCGTCGCGCCATAGGGAACATAATCAAGCAGGCTTTGACCGGTGGTGCGGATAACAGCGATAATGTCCGCGCCTTGCCTGGCAGCCGCCTTGGCTTGGGTGATATCTTCGTAAATATTTCCAGTGGCAACAATAACGTAAATGAGTGGCCCGGCATGATCGCCAAATTCAAGCAGTCTTTCTTCCCGGATAATGCGATTACGGTGGATTTTAGCGACCGCTTCTTCGGCTCTTTTTTCAGCCCACAACTGGATCTCAAAATTATCCACCGGGTCTGTCTTGGTGAGATCCAATTCTCCGCGCGCGATAGCTTCAGCTAAGTCCTGGGGTTCTTTCCCTAGAGAAATCGCTGCCTGTCCCAGCCAATAGAAGGCACCAAGCCCAAGCATTTGGCGGGATGCGAGATGGTCAACAACTACATTAGGCAAAGGCACACCCATTGCATCGACCCCATCAATGCCCAATAACCGGCAAATGGATCGCTCAATTGTGGTGGTGGTAAATTGTTGGGTGTAGCTATGAACATCTTCAACAATCTGCCTGGCAGCTTCGCGCGCCTGTTTTACTTTTTCCCAATCTATTTTAAGTGTTGCCATTATTCCTCCTGCCGGGCTGCTTTCATTTCTCGCAGTAATGCTTCGTCCACTCCAAGCAGCTCAGCGATTTTTATCGCACTTGATGGGGTTTGATGAATACCATCCATCTCCTCAAGGCGATAATCCATCAGATTTTGAATTCTCCTGACTCGAGTTAGGTCTTCATGTAAAACATTTGGAACCAAACTTGAAAAGCCATCTGCAGAATCATCTTCGGATTCTCTGGTTTTAACGGGGAGCTCTCGATGAGTAGGTAATTCTGCCAGTGCCTCCGGGCTGATACCACGCACTTGATAGAATCGAATTCCAGGGGCCGGTTTGACATGATAATGGGTGGCAATGAAAAATGTGCTGCTGGATTTGCCGTATACGTTGCAGAGAGCCTGCACGATTGCTGTCGCCTCTGATGGATTTGTTCCACGGCATGGTTCATCCATCAGGATCAAACCCTTTTGGTTTTGACTTTTTTGGTAGTGATTGCGGATTTGGACAGCCTCAAGCCCAAAAGAGGAAAGTCCCCGATGCAGGTCACCTTCAAAGCTGGATTCAAAAGCAAAAAAATCAAATAAAGGCGTTTGCAGGCTCTCACAGATCGGAAAATACCCCAATTGGGTCATGAGCAGTGCTAAGAAGACGGTCTTGAGAGCAACGCTCTTGCCACCCATGTTGGCTCCCATTAAAACAGTTGTTCCTTGCTGTAATTCGATCGATATCGGTGTGAAAGATAACCCTTGTTTTTCCAACATTGCAGCCACCAGCGGATGAATTGCGTTTTGTAGTATCGCTGGCTGTTCACGTTCTACCAATTTAGGGCGGCAGCCATTCCAACGGGCAGCCAGGATAGCTTTTGCAAGCCTAAAATCGAGTATTCCACAGTTATCAAGATTCTTACGAATTTGAGGTAACCATTCTGCAAGTTTTACACCCAATTGCCTGCGGATGTTATCTTCTTCCTGGTTTTCTTGGGCGGTTATCAGGGCTCGTTGAGTTAGTAAAGCCTTCCGCTGAGATCCAGTTGCCTGCCTGATTGCTCTTTCAAGCTCAATTTTCCTTGCCCGGATTTGGGTAAGCTCTGTCGAATAATCGCTATAGATATGAAAGGCGGGGTTCCCTGTGCCGGCTGGATCAAGTAAGGCTGCTGCAGCTTTGGTATCTTCAAAATCGGCTCCCGCAGCAACAACGAGTTCCGTCATTTTGCGAATGCGATTAAAAATTGACAGTGCACTTTTGAGTTCAAAGAATTCGGTATCATTCAGCAGATTGCCTTTTTCGAGCCTTCCAAGCGTGCCTCTGAGTTCGCGCAGACGTGATAACTGTATTTGCGCTTCTGTTAATTGAGGGTGGTTCGCTCTGACTAACGAAAGCAACCGATCAATGGCACTCAATTCTTCCTGCAACGAGTCCCTGGAAATGGGCGTGTACAGATAAGCAGCATTCTTAAGAATGTTCCCTTGGGGGCTGCGACATTGGCAGGCATCCAGGACTTGGAGCAGTCCTAAATCGTCTAACAATTCTGGAGAAATGATGACCGGGGGTATCATAGCTATCTCACATTGTCTTTGGACCCAGATCAACTACTGGAATAGATATCCTTTTACGCAATTCTTTAAGTGTCAGCTGCGAATCAAGGCATTGCCCATTGGAACGTGTGGGGTTGAGGCAAACTAAGCGCACATCCAAAGGATTGAGCACAGCAAGGGTGACTTTACGGTCGTAAATTTTCTGAAGACTGTTCGGTTTGATGAATAAACGTGTACCATCTTCAACTACAAGCGTCAAATTGTTGAAATTAGTCTCACCAAGCAATTCTTGCAGCACCTGGTCGGTCATCGCACCTTTTAGAAACAGATAACTTGTGTCTGGTCTTAGGGTGTTGGCAATCACTTTGCCGTAACCAACCAGCGAGGGAGTATCGAGACTTGAGCTGCTCAAATCTGGGCCCTTACCGTGCAACATGATAGCACGTTGATCTGGATGCGCTTTTATTGCGTCAGCAAACAGAAGGGCTATGTCCGGTGTAAGGGCTGGGGTCTGGAGCAAGGTCAGGGCGAAACTCGATTTCTCAGCCAGGATTTCAGGATTTGTAGATGTCTCTGCGCTGACGCAAAGAATGACTGCCTCGCTCACATCTGAACCAGCTTGGGAACGACGCGACAATGCTCCGTCGATAATAAAAAGGCATTCTGGTTCGTGACGACGCATCAGATTTCCAATAGTGCCAATTTCCTCAGCCACACTGGGCCCTGCCAATTCCACGTATCCATCGCTAAGCGCCCGGCAGACAATCACTTCACCTAAAGCCGTACGGATGTTGCTGAGCTCCAGGATTTCGAGCAAGGCATCACTCCGCTGCAGGGCTCCTTCAGCGCTGGCTATCAGGGTGCCCGTTGATACATAAATGCGGGGCTTGGCACTACCATTCAAAATGTCTTCTGTTTCGCCATCTCGCCCAATGGAGGTGAGGGATAATGGGCGGGTCTGACCAGAATCCTGCCAGGCTGCAATGATGTGGTTGAGACACGTGGTCTTGCCAGCATTTTTAGACAGCCCAATAATTGCCAGAGATTGCAGGTTCTGCAGACCTGTCAGTTGGAGCAGATCAAAACTTGATTCTGTTTTAGACACCGCCATAAAATCGAGACTATTCCTTATGTTTTCTTCGATTTCGAAGCAATCCGACTGGCTCGAGGGTTACCTGTTTGCCAGATAGTAAACTTGCGACACCAATCAACTCATCTTCCTCTTCGCCTCTGCAAACCGGGCAGTTGCACTCATTCTTATACTCTTCAGGCTCTTTGTAGGTAGTGATCACGCCTTCATAGTTCCGCAGCACAACATGATCGGGATTCTGAGAGATAACATAATTGGGCATAACCGGGATCTTGCCTCCGCCGCCTGGCGCATCCACTACAAAAGTCGGCACGCAAAAGCCGGAGGTGTGTCCGCGCAAGCCTTCAATGATCTCCAGACCTTTGGAAATGGGTGTGCGGAAATGCGACAAGCCAAGAGACAGGTCACATTGATAGATGTAATATGGACGCACGCGGATGTATGCCAAGCCGTTAACGAGTTTACGCATCACGTGCACACAATCGTTTACTCCCCTTAAGAGGACGGATTGGTTCCCCAATGGCACGCCAGCATCAGCAAGCATGGCGGTAGCACGCTTGGAATCCGGCGTAATTTCATTATAGTGATTGAAGTGCGTGTTGAGCCAAACCGGGTGGTATTTCCGGATCATTTCAACCAACTCGGGGGTGATGCGTTGCGGAAGAACCACCGGCGTGCGTGAGCCAATCCGGATGATTTCAACGTGATCAATGGCGCGCAATTCGGAGAGAATATATTCCAGACGTTCGTCACTCATCAGGAGAGCATCACCGCCGGAAAGCAAGACATCCCTTACAGCCGGGGTATTGCGAATGTAATCGATGCCTGCATCGATCTGTGCGCGTGTGCGGGCGCCGTCTTTCTGACCAGCCAATCTGCGCCGGGTGCAATGCCTGCAGTACATCGCGCATTGATCGGTGATCAGAAAGAGCACACGGTCAGGGTAACGGTGAGTCAGACCGGGTACCGGAGAGTCTCCGTCTTCCTCCAGAGGGTCAACCATATCTTCAGGACTGCGATAGGCTTCATCGCCAGTTGGCACGGCTTGTCTTCGAACCGGGTCGTGAGGGTCATTAGGGTCGATCAGACTCAAATAATATGGAGTGATCGCCATACGGAAAACTTCGAGCGCTTTTCTTGCGCCCTCTTCCTGTTCAGCCGTGAGCGGGAGATACTTCTTTAATGTGTCAACATCAGTAATCCGATGCGAAACCTGCCAGTGCCAATCATTCCAGTTTTCGTCTGAGACTTCCGGGAAGAGTTGTCGACGTCTGGTTTCGCCGTTTTTGTTGATATATTTTTCTTCAGGATTCATTGTGTAACTCCTTTTTTCTGAAGAAGACAGTTGCTTTCGCGGCCGCCTTTTGTTCTTTGATTAGATGTAACTCTTTTCAAAAATTTCTCGCAAGGCCTTGGATTCGCGCAAGACCTGCAGGGTAAATTCCGCGTGGTTGCGGGTGTAGCCATTGCCAATGATCATCGTAACGTCTTTTCCAACGCCTTCAGCGCCCAAGGCTGCACGAGTGAAGCTGGTCGCCATACTGAAGAAGTAAACCAGTCCACCATCGCGGACCGGGAGGATCGTGGACATTTCAGTTCCATGGATATTGACAACATTGATTGCGATATCATATTCCTTGCCGCCATTACACTCCAAAGCTTTTTCGAGCACTTCCACTGGTTTTGCGGCGTCTGCAACGAAGAACTTATGCACAAAATGATTTTCCAGCAAGGTCTTTTCTGGGCGGTTGTTGCGACTCATGCCCACAACATTACCACAGGGACCAACGCGTTTCATAGCTTCGTATCCACAGAGCATGCCGCTCTTGCCGCCAGCGCCAAGGATGAGTACTGAATCGCCAGGCTTGACAATGTTTGCCGTCTGCGCGGGTGCACCTGCAACATCCAGCGCTGCCAGCGCAAGAGCTTCTGGCATATCGTTTGGAAGTTTGGCATAAATACCACTTTCAAAAAGAATAGCTTGCCCTTTGATATCCACACGGTCAGTGTCAGGATGAACCGCGAGGATCTCATCAATGTGGAGTGGTGTCAGGGAAAGGGAAACTAAGGATGCAATTCGATCACCTACCTTTAGATCGTCACGATCCTGCAAGGCAGAGCCTATCTTGGCGACACTTCCCATCAACATCCCGCCGGAACCAGTTACAGGGTTCTGCATCTTGCCGCGTTCGCTGACAATCCTTAATATCATCTCTTTGAGACGGTCTTTATTTTGTTCTGAATCGGTCCAAAGATGCCTGAAACTGGCAGAGTCGATGTTCAACGCGGAAACATCTATCAGAATTTCGTTATCATAGATCTCCATCGTATTGTCTATCTTTTGCGCAGCTTGTGGAAGCAGCCCTTTGGGCTCGATCACGCGGTGTGCACCATATTTATTACCCATTGCCATAAAACTATTCCTCCATAGATTATTTACTCTGATTTACACGCTCCGGCATGCCCAAAATTTTGCGGGCTTCTGCAGGTGTGGCGATTTCAAGATTGAGTTCTTTCGCGATGCGGACGATGCGCTCAACAAATTCAGCGTTCGAGATGGCATTTCTCTCGCGGTTGTATTTGAGGTTGTCCTCGAAGCCTACCCGGACGTGCCCACCTAAAAGCATGCCCATCACGTTCATCTCCAACTGACAGCGACCAATTCCAGTGGCTGTGAAGGTAGCGCCTTCTGGAATTGATTCTTTCAGAAAAAGTAAGTCGCGCGGGGTGCCAGCTGCGCCGCCGTTTACGCCCAATACAAAGTTGAAGTGCAGAGGAGGGTGGATGTGACCCTTGCGCACCAAGCGTAATGCCATATCAATATGGCTTTTGTCGAAGCACTCCAATTCAGGCTTAATTCCACGCTCGTTCATGCGAGCTGCGAACGCGATGATCATATTTTCAGTATTGACGAAAATATCGTCTCCGCCAAAGTTCATGGTTCCGCAGTCCAGGCTTGCCATTTCGGGGTTCAGTTCGGTTGGCTGCAGCCGCTCTTCGGCAGTCATGCCGGTTGCGCCGCCCGTGGAGGGCTGAATAATGACGTCTGGGCAAGCTGCCTGGATCGCATCGATGATCGCCCTGAAGCGTTCTCGGTCCTGGGTGGGGGTACCGTCATCGTACCTGGCGTGCAGGTGAATGATGGCAGCGCCAGCCTCGCGGGCGAGTTTTGACTCACGTACATACTGATCAATCGTGTAGGGGACTGCGGGGTTCATTTCCTGGGTAACTTCAGCACCACTGATTGCCGCAGTGATGATGACCTTGTGTGCACTCATAACTCTCTCCTTGGTAAAAAACTTAAGATTAACCCAGACGTTGCTTATTCTTCGGGGTAACGCAAGTACCGCTGGCTCGGCAAACCAGCACGGGTTCAGCCAGGACTTCAGCGGCTGAATCGGATAGATCAGGTCGTGGCGCGATGACCTTCCAAGCTTCAAAAGCCATCTTGCGCGAAGTGCTACCTTCACTGGTGATCCAACCTTTGGCTTCGATAAAATCGCCAGCATAAACAGGCGCAAGAAATTCGATGTTATCGTAAGCCCTGAAAAGCCCCTCGTCACCATCGCGCCGGATCAACAATTCAGTAGCCACATCCCCAAATAATTTGGCAAGATAAGCTCCGTCAACGAGCCCACCGCCGTAGTGAGCGTTTTCCGCTCCGATTCTCACCCTTATCAAGACTTCATTCATCGTCTTCTCCTAATAATTTAAAAGCGCTATGTGCTCAAAAAGACACATAGCGCTCCATGCAATCGCATGACAGTGACCGAACTTCGTTTGGCTCACCAAGGCGGAGGAGAGGACTCTCCTTTTGCCCTTCGGCGACGGATAATTCGTTTCTTCTCCCAGTCCTGGGATTAATGCGAAGTTGCTACACAATCCGCCGCGCCTCTAATGACAAGTATTCAATTGGTATCAGACACTCCTGATTTTATAATTATAGCGTCAAATTGGGTTTTCTGGAAGAGGAAAAATACAAGGAAAAATACTAATTTAATATATAATTATTAGTATAAAAAGCTGTTTATAAAGGATTCCCACATTATACATAGTATGTACATCCGTGTGTTGATCACGATATGTTTGGGGTGGGGGAGTTGAGTATAATTGCGGCTGATTTTTTACTTATAGGTGACTTATGGCAATAAAAACAACTGAAAGCGGCACAACGCTTCGCAATCGATTAGCGCGTTCGATCGTTCTGGCTATCCGAACGCTCATGCAGCAGGGAAACCCGGATGAGAAAAGCCTGGATATGGCAGCTTACATCGTCCTGGCGTTGGAAAAAATCAATGAGACTATCGACACAGCTGCGGCAGCCTGGGAAAAGCGTGATTACTGGGTGAAAGCTGATCAGTTCCGTCAGGAATGGGCCTGGATTGAAGGCAGTCATAGGCGTCTGAAAGCTGCGGTTCTGGCGCAGAACTGGGCAGAGATCGCAACAGAAGTTATTTCAGTGGGTCAGCATTTCAGTCATATAAAGATTTCTGAGAAAAATAGGATTGGCGAACCTTGGATCGGCGCGTGGAAAGCACTGAAGCATTCCAGCAATTGAAAAGCAATTGAAGACCTGACGATCAAATATTTTTTAGAAGTAATATCGATGGGTGAGAAGCTGATTGGCTAAAATTTCTTAATGGTTATGATAAGTATCATTATCATAAGCAACAATTAAGAAGAAGCGCAGCTCTCTCTGTTAAGAACTTGCTCTGATCCATCAAAGTTCAGATTCGTATGCACATTATTTTTTGCATGCAAAGGAAGATTCAAAAGCTCTTCCGCAAAGATTCTGGGATAAACTTGCATTGTTTGGTTGTTCAACTGCGAATTCTCTAGCCATCCCTGGTGGTCCGGAAAACCGCCATGTTTTTGACGTTGGAAGTGATCCCACAGTTTGGATCACACTTCATAAGACAGTAAAATGTCAATCATTTCTTTCTACCTCAAGCCTCCAAACCGTTTCCGCACAACCTTCCCTCACCGCTGCCTCTTGCAGGCTCTTCCCATGCTCTACACCACTGCCGACCGAGTAACAATCGGATCGTTGCCATTCCGGATCATCAGGACTTTGCCCCCATTGATCAGGATCCCGCAAGCAATCAGCCAAAACCAATCTGACCCATTCATAAATGTACATTCTTTTTTTTCAATCGTCTCTAATTGTTAAGAGTAAGCGTATCTTTGTTGTTTTAAAGCAGACAAGCACACCCCTCGCCCGCCATAAGATGTTTTCACGATTATAATATTAGTCAAGCCTTCATTTATTCACAATATATTATTATACTATACGCAATAGTATGCTAATATTAGGGTTACTATGCAATTGACTATCGAAGAATGCATTCATAATTATTTGAACTCCGTCAAGCTTTCGCGTAGTGCGAATACATTTCGCACCTATACCAACGCGATGAATTTGTTCACTCAGGTCTTAAACAATAATGGCCTCCTGGTTGAAAAAGCTGATGTTTATGCTCTAACAGAAGATGCTGTGATCTGGGTTTTGACTGCATTGAAAGACTTTTCCTCCGCCACGGAACAGGTTTATATTACTGCCGTAGTTGGGCTGTTTGAGTTCATCGCGGGTGAGAACCTCGCGCCCGTCAACCTTCCCCGTATCCGCCTGCTCATCAAGCAGCGCGCCCGCCGACAAGGCATACGCCTGCCACAGTTCCCAAAGAACGCCATTGACACTGTCCTGGACTACGCTGTGACGCTGACTTCAAAGCCAGCCGAGCAGGAATCTGAGCGTCTGATCAATTTACGCGACCGGGCATTCCTCTTGACTCTCTCCGATACCGGCTTGCGCGTTCACGAAGCCTGCAATCTGCGCCGAGGAGATATTGACTGGCTCGAACATCGCGCGATTGTGATCGGCAAGGGCAACAAAGAAGCCGTTGTGCGCTTCTCCAAGCGCAGCCTGGATGCGCTAAAGATGTATTTATCCGAACGCGCCAGCCTGGACGGCAACAGCGGCAAAGCGCTGGCATCCCAACCAGTTTTCGCGCGCCACGATCGCGGCGCAGGCAAAAAGGTCAAACCCATCTCAACCACTACCGGACGGGAAATCGTCAACCAGCGCGTGCGGGAAGCCCTTGGCGAAGAAGCCGTCGGCACGATCACCCCCCACTCCTTCCGGCATTATTTTGTCACCACAATCCTGGGCAGCACTGGCAATCTCAAACTCGCGCAAGTGCTGGCACGCCATACCAACATTGCTGTCACCCAACGTTATTCGCATCTGAGTGATAGCGAGTTGGACAAGGAATACCAGCAAATCTTCGATTGATCCCTTGTTGGTGGTATCATAAACCCTTGAAATCGCATATTTGAGGAGTTTATGACTGAGAATCGTATCAAGGCTCACCCAATTCTGATTGATGATTCTGTAGCAAACATTCCATTTTATTGGCAAGACCAAACCTTCATGGCAAAGGAAGGCGAAATGATTTCCTCTGCCCTAATAGCAAATGGCATCACCATCTTTGGGCACCACCCCAATGATCACTCACCACAAGGGATTTTTTGCGCTAACGGACAGTGTTCTCAGTGCATGGTAATTGCTGATGGATTACCTGTCAAAGCCTGCATGACCCCTGTCAGAAGCGGTATGCAAGTGTTCCCAGCGGAGGGTCTTCCCAAATTACCTGATGTCCCACCGCTGAATAAAATTGCACCAAATCCAACGCCAAAATATAACGTGGATGTTCTGATCATCGGCGGAGGTCCAGCCGGGCTTTCCGCAGCGATCGAATTGGGACAGATTGGTGTAAGTACGATTTTGGTTGATGATAAGGCGCATCTCGGCGGCAAGCTCGTCCTGCAGACACATCGTTTCTTTGGCTCAAGTGAAGCGGTATTCGCTGGCACACGCGGTATCGACATTGCCAAAAAACTCGAGTCCACCCTTCGTCAACACGCCGCAGTGGAAATCTGGGAAAGCAGCACAGCCGTGGGGGTTTTTGAGGACAAATCCATCGGTGTATTTAAAAACGGTGAAGTTTACGTTTTGGTTTACCCAAAAACACTGCTCATAGCAACTGGCGCGCGTGAAAAAAGCCTGGCATTTCCTGGCAACACCCTGCCCGGTATTTATGGTGCAGGTGCATTTCAGACACTGGTAAACCGCGATTTGGTGCGACCCTGCGAGAATCTTTTCATCATTGGCGGCGGCAACGTAGGGCTGATTGCCGGTTATCAAGCAATCCAGGCAGGAATTCACGTTTGTGGTTTGGCAGAAGCCGCTCCCGAATGTGGCGGCTATAAAGTACATAAAGACAAACTTGTGCGTTCAGGTGTGCCTGTATACACATCCCATACAGTGATTGAAGCCTTGGGAAAGGACCACGTCGAGAAAGTTGTGATTGCCCAAGTGGATAAGAATTTCAAGCCGATTCCAGGCACTGAGAAACAATATGATTGCGACACGGTTCTGATCGCAGTTGGGCTTGACCCTGTAAATGAGTTTACCAAGCAAGCGGAACTTGTGGGCTTGCCGGTTTTTTCGGCTGGAGACGCCAAGGAAATTGCCGAAGCCTCCGCCGCAATTTTCTCCGGCAAGATTGCCGGTCGGAAAATTGCTGGATTTCTTGGAAAACAAACTGAAGAGATCCCCGCAGACTGGGCAACCATGGAAGAACTCCTCAAATCACACCCTGGAGCCGTCAAGGAACAAGTGATACCTGGTCTTGAAGTGGGGGTCTTTCCTATTATGCACTGCACGCAGGAAATCCCATGCAACCCCTGTTCAACGGTCTGCCCGAGGCATCTAATTCACGTGGATCCGGCAGACATCCGCCACCTCCCGGAAGTGGATTACTTCGCTGAAAAAGGCTGCATTGCTTGTGGGCGCTGCGTGGCAGTCTGCCCTGGTCTGGCGATTACGCTGGTTGATTATCGCAATAACAAGCAAAAACCACTGGTCACTCTGCCCTTTGAACAGGACCCATTGAGCATTTCTGAAGGCGATGAGATTGAATTAACAAGCAATGAGGGAATGTCACTCGGGAAGGCAACCATCAAGACTATCAAGAAGATAAAAGGCTATGCGAATGGCACCTCCCTGCTGACTGTGGAAGTTCCCCGCGAGATCGCTAAACTGGTTTCGGGACTGCGTCTCATCGAGACTACGCAACCCGCCCCCTTTGAATTGGATACGGATGATCCCGAGGATCTCGCCGATGATGCGTATATTTGTCGCTGCGAGAGGGTCACAGCTGGTGAAATTCGGGCGTTAATACGGAGTGGTGTGCGTGATATCAATCAAATCAAAGCTGTCACCAATGCCAGCATGGGCGCTTGCGGTGGAAAAACGTGCCTGAACATGATCAGGCGCATGTATATCGCAGAAGGAATTCCACTTTCGGAGGTCACAGAAACGCCTGTAAGACCGGTTTTCATCGAAATGCCTGTCAGAGTTTTGGCGAACTTACCCGATGAAGGCGACCGCACATGAGCTCACAAACGACCTATGATGTCATCATCGCAGGTGCCGGCTCAATAGGCACGCCAACCGCTTTCTTTCTTGCTCAAGCAGGATTAAAAGTTTTGGTGCTCGACTCCCGTCCCAGTAACGGTCAAGGCTCCAACAAACACGCCATCGGCGGCATCCGTGCCACCCATTCGGACCCCGCGAAAATCCTGCTATGTTCCAACTCTATTGATATCTTCTCTCACTGGCAGGCTGAACACGGGCAGGATATCGAATGGAGGGCTGGCGGGTACAGCTTTGTTGCCTACGACGATGCGACTGAAAAGACGCTGAAAGATCTGCTCGACATGCAGCGCAACCTTGGTCTCAACATCAACTGGCTTGACCGCCAGGCTTTCCTGGAGCTTGTTCCCGACATCAATCCAAGGGGGTTGCGTGGAGGGACATACTCTCCAGAAGATGGTTCTGCTTCGCCGCTCAAGGCTTCGTTTGCTTTTTATCAGGAAGCGGTCAGGTTAGGCGCGATTTTTCAATTCAATGAGGTTGTTGCCAACATTGATACAATAGCCAATAAAGTACGGTCAGTGACCACCAATAAGGGTCACTATTCCACTAATTGCTTCATCAATGCAGCTGGATCCTGGTCTGCAGAAATCGGTCGGCTGGTCGGACTTGATCTTCCTGTAAAACCTGATGCGCATGAAGCTGGCGTAACTGAAGCCATACAGCCCATGTTCCGCCCAATGATCGTGGACATCCGATCCAGACCGGGCTCAAGCAACTTCTATTTTTACCAACATCCGAGCGGCAAGGTCATTTTCTGTGTCACTCCCAACCCACAGGTTTGGGGGAATCTGGATAGGGACACCAGCGCTTTCCTGCCTCTTGCCAGCAAACGTTTGATTGAAACCATGCCAAAGTTGGCTAATCTAAGGGTCAGGCGTACATGGCGCGGCACTTACCCAATGACTCCAGATGGCAACCCAATTTTGGGAGAAGTAGAAGGAATTGAGGGCTTCCTGCTTGCTACCGGCGCTTGCGGTCAGGGTTTTATGTTGGGACCTGGCGTCGGACAACTCCTTACTCATTTGGTTCAGGGCACCTTGTCTGAGCAGGAGCAGCAATGCCTTTATAGTATGCGGTTGAACAGAGACTGGACAAGTATGGAAAAGCTTAAGTAAGCTTTAAATTGTGGCTTACAATTAGCTTTGCTATGGATAAAGATCAATTTATCAATAAGTTACCCAAGAGCTATTCCGCGGCTGAACGTGAGCTCATTCAAAAGGCTTATAGTTTTGCAGAGGAAGCGCATGCTGGTCAGACGCGTGCTAACGGTCTGCCGTATTTCACACACTGTCTTGGCGTAGCTAATATCCTGCTTGAGCTCGAAGCCTCACCCAATATAGTGGCAGCAGGCTTACTCCACGATGTCTTAATGGACACACCAACCACTGTTGAACAGTTGCGTAAAGAGTTCGGGCGGACAATCGCAGGATTTGTTGAGGATGTCACCCGTATCACGGCTCTTCCACAGCTTTCCCGGGCAGACCAACATCCCCCCGAACGCACTCCCCTGCCCCCTTCCGCGCCACCTTCTGAGTTGAAATTATCAGACGACCTGGCTGAGACTCTCCGAAAAATGCTATTGGCAATCGGCGACGATATCCGCGTGGTGGTCATCAAACTGGCTGACCGTCTGCACAACATGCGAACCTTAAGCTCATTACCACTGGACCGACAGCGCATTATTGGTCAGGAAACCCTTGACATCTTTGCTCCTCTGGCGAATCGCCTTGGCATCTGGCAATTTAAGTGGGAGCTGGAAGATCTTGGCTTTAGGTACACCAATCCTGAAAAGTACAAAGAAATCTCTGATCAACTTGCTCTGCGTCGGGCAAAACGCCTTGAGGAGATCGAGCACATAGTGGCAAATTTACAGGATCTTTGCGCTAAAGCAGACGTCAAAGCGACCATTTCCGGTCGCCCCAAGCACATCTATTCGATATACCGCAAGATGCAGAGAAAGAACAAAAATTTTGACTCGATCCGTGACTTGCGGGCTGTGCGGATAATCGTCGATGATGTTGAGACCTGCTATAAGGTGCTTGGCATCATTCACATGCATTTCCAGCCAATTCCCGGTGAATTTGACGATTACATTGCAGCTAAAAAACCCAATAACTACCAATCTCTGCACACTGCTTTGATTTATAGTGACGGTAAACCGCTCGAAGTTCAGATCCGTACCTGGGAGATGCACCACAATGCCGAATATGGTATTGCGGCTCATTGGCGTTACAAGGAAGATACGACTTCGCTTTCTAATGACTATGAGCAAAAAGTACAATCTATGCGCAACTTGCTTGCATGGTCCCAGGAGGTTGATGATAGTCAGACCTTAATTGAGGGGCTGAAGTCGGACATTTTTCACGACCGGGTTTACGTCCTCACACCTCGGGGCGACGTCATTGAGCTCCCAAGTGGGTCTACTCCAATTGATTTCGCCTACCAGGTTCACACCGATGTTGGTCACCGATGCCGTGGCGCACGAGTCAATGGCAAACTTGTCCCACTTGACTACACGTTGCACACTGGAGATCAAGTCGAGATTCTGACAGTAAATCGTGGGGGTCCAAGCCTGGATTGGTTGAATCCGAGCCTCGGGTTGGTAAAGTCCAGCCGATCACGTGCAAAAATTAAGCAGTGGTTCAAGCAACAAGCCCGCGAACAGAACCTTGAACACGGCAAACTCCTTGTCGAAAAAGAATTTAAACGGCTTGGTCTTATCGGCATTGACCTAAATGATTATATTGCCAGCTTCAATGTGCGTTCTCTCGAAGACCTGTATGTCGGTATTGGCAGCGGTGATATCCCGATGGGAAAACTTATCACCCGCATCGAAGAACTCAGTAAGCCAAGTCTGGCTGAAATTGAAGAACTGATACCCGAAACACCTCGCAGCGTTGGCGACAGCACTTCCGTAATGGTTGCCGGACTTTCAGGAATGGCAACCAACTTTGCACACTGCTGCAACCCAATGCCCGGCGATGAAATCATCGGATATATCACCCGTGGGCGCGGTGTCACCATTCATCGCTCTGACTGCCCGAATGTCCTGCGTGTTCGCGATACTGAACGCTTGATCAAAGTGGATTGGGGCAGTGCGGCAAAAACCTTCCCGGTTCCTCTGCAGATCACATCTTATGATCGTCAGGGATTGATGGCAGATATTTCCTCTGTGCTTTCCAGCGAACCGGTTCGCTTGGTGGACCTTTCATTGAATACCAAGCAGCATATTGTTAAGGTAAATCTTACTGTAGAGATTGCGGACATCTCTCAGTTAAGCCGATTGCTCGCCAGACTTGAGAATATCCAGAACGTTATCGAAGCAATTCGAGTCAGACCAGGATAACAAGCTCGCTATTCTTTACGGTTTATGTTTACTAAGGTAAAATGCCTGCGAAAATAACTATTTTTTACGGAGTTTATGAAAATGCCACGAATTCTCTGCCACTATCTGGATTGCATTTTTTTGGATGGACGCTATTGCACTGCAGCAGCTGTTGAGATTGATCCCGATGCTGGATGCTTAACGTATACCCCCAATGAGGAGGATCATGCAGTGTCAAGTTGGCAAGACGAAGAATTGGATGATTGGGACGAAATGGGCGAGGAAGATGAACATGAAGATCTTTGGGCAGTCGAGGATGAGGAAGACGAAGACGACGACGACCTTGCTGATGAAAAAGAAGATTATTAGTCCCGCTTGCTTGTGCTGCGCAGCAGGTCTGCGCGGAATGGAGTTACTATGGTAGACTTGTTACCAGCGATTGCTTTGAACGTCTTCATAGAGCCTTACTTCCGTAAGGAGATCTTACAGAAACTATTCGAAAATCTCGACAAGCTTCCTGATGAGATACGCCAAGAATTGGTTAAACAAGTCAAAGAGCAAGTAAGGATCAGCGGTTTTCGCAACCCGATGGTTGCACCGCGTGCTCTGCTTATTCGGGACGCTGAAGCTGTCTTCGAAAAAGATGCTAAGTTTAGTTTGATTTGCCTTAAAGGCTGGCAATCCTTGCACTCCGAGTGGCAGGATGTCCTGGGAAAGAACCTTGGCGAACTTGGATTCTCCATTTCTGAATCTGCTGCTTCGGGTTATCCTGACCCTATGAACACCTTCCTTGAGGGTTGGCCTGAGGGAATGGACTTTGACACACTTTATGAAAAAATTACAGCTCAAGTTGAGGGGTTCCCTTTAAGTAAAGATGAGACCGCTCTTTTGAGCGTCCTACTGACAGGCTATCTGCCTTAGAAGAGAGAGATCATGGACGAAAAAACAGGAAAAACAACCATTGCTCCGAGCGTCTTGCATACCATTGTCAAGTTGACTACCCTGGCAACCCCCGGAGTCAGCCGGCTAACCAGCCGTGAAGGTCTTGTCAATATCCCTGAAGACGGTGTAAGAGTTATAGTTAAGGACGATTCAATTGAAGTCGAAGTCTATATCATTCCCGGTAGTGAAGAGAATGTCCGCCTTGTGGCACAGGAAGTTCAAGAGAGAGTCGCGCGTGCATTAACAGAAATGGTTGGCATGGAAGTTGCTCGTATCGATGTACATATAACCGACGTCGATTTAGAAGCGTAGCTGCAATGAAATCAAGGACTGAGGCACGCATTTGTGCCCTCCAATCACTTTATGAGCTCGACCTCACCGATCACTTTCTTGGTGAGGTCGTTACTGACAGGGTTAATGCAATGGGGCTGGATGAGACTCAATACGAATTTGCGCGCATGCTGACAGCTGGAGTGCGTGAGTTTGCAGATAGATTGGATGCACTCATCGCCGAACATGCCCCGGAATGGCCGTTGGATCAGGTGGCAGTGATTGATCGCAACATTTTGAGGCTTGCGTTATGGGAAGTCGCTATTTACCGAAAGACACCTCTGAAAGTTGGAATTAATGAGGCTGTAGAGCTTGCCAAAGCCTTTGGAACAGATAGCTCCGCTCGTTTTGTGAATGGTGTTTTAGGAAGTCTTGCAGATAATATCGAGACAATAATACAGATCCTAAACAAGTAGCAGGTTGTTATGCCATCGACAAAAAATCAAACAACCCCCCGACTAATCTTGAGTTTGTTGGTGGTGAGTTTTCTCTTTGGATGCGCAATCCGCATTGATCCTGCCGACAAACCAATCCCCACAAAAAGCCCCGACATCCCAAGCGACGTAACTGATCCAACTTTGATTCCGCAGGAATTTTCTGTGGAATTGCGTTTACCTGCTTCAGCAGATACTCAGTTAGCCGTAGATATTCTTGATGAAGTCAGTGGGATGCTCTATAACATCGAGCGATTTCCGCTTTTACGTCAGCCAGATGGAAAATTCCAGGGGACATTGATTCTTCCCGAGAATGCTACTTTGCGATATCGCTACGTGATGACTGCCCCATTGGAGGTGGCAGAGCAAAAGGCGGATGGAACGCCGGTAGGATACCGTATCGCCTTCGTGCATAAAAACGCGGTGATCAAGGACGTTGTTTCAGGGTGGCCAAACGCGCCTTATACAGAAAAAACCGCTGATCTGAACGGCATTGTGCATGACAGCAAGAGCAACCAACCGCTTCCGGATGTCCTGATCAACATTGCCGGGTATCAGACCTTTACAGATATGACCGGACGATTTGTGCTCAATGACTTGCCGATCGGGGTTCACATCCTCAGTGCAGTTTCAATCGATGGAAGCCATGTGACCTTCCAGCAGCAAGCTAACCTCGTGGCTGATCTTTCTACCCCTGCAGTAATCCAAATGATCCCACTCCCGCAGATAAAGGTCACTTTGAAACTGGAATCGCCAACCGATGCGATCGGTGCCCCTGTTCGATTAGCCTGTAACTACGCGCAATGCGGTTTAATATTCAACGAATATACTCAGGGCTCCTTTGCTTCTCGTATGCCATTATTGTCACACAACGAAGATAGCAGCTACACCCTCCAGCTTAATCTGTATGCAGGCAATGTTTTTCGCTATAAGTACACCCTGGGGAATGGTTACATCAATGCTGAGCGCGATGAAGACGGGGCTTTGCTTCTGCGAACAATTACCCTTCCAGATCACGATGTGACCATCACAGATAAAGTGGCAACCTGGCGGATCGATAACCAGAAACCCACGTCGATCATCGTTCAAACTCCGGAGTCAACTCCACCCGGGGATAGCATCAGTATTCAGTTCTACACCAACCATGCCCACCAACCCATCCCCATGTGGCTAATGAACGACAATCAGTGGGCGTTTCTTTTCTTTGGCAGTTCCAGCCTGGGTACCGTTACCTATCGCTTTGCCAGGAACGACCAGGTGGATCTCTCTGTGGATCCGGTTAGCAGCGCCAATCCCTGCCGGGTGGAATACATCTCTAATGCACCACAAACATACCAGATCGGAAGCTGGACTTCGTGGGAAGTTGAAGAAGCGAATTCAATCAATACGATTGGAATGCAAACAAGCCGATTGGTTGGCGTGGAGTTGATGCCTGGCTACCAACCAAGCTTTCTCAGCCGCTACCGCCAGCTTCCTGAAGAGCTAAAAAAGTTCGGCGTCAACTGGCTGATACTAACGCCAACTTGGACGGTGGTGGAAAAGAAAGGATTACCTTATCTTGAGTTTGATGCCGCTAATTCTGTCTTGCTGAGTGAATTGGCCGAGATTGTTGCCCTTGCGAAGTCCAGTGGTTTTACTGTTGCACTTTACCCCCAGATCAACTTTCCTGGTTCCTCCCCACAAAGCTGGTGGGAGAACTCTGAAAAAAGCCAATTATGGTGGCAACAATGGTATGCTGAGTATGAACGTTTTGTCATGAGTTACAGCCAATTTGCAAACGTTAATAGTATCGATCAGCTCATTCTTGGTGGAAGTGGCGTGGAAGCCAGCCTTCCCGGTGCACTCAAAACCATCGGAACCAATTTTGGAACTCCAAAGACCGCAGAACAACTTTGGTCGGATCTGCTTGAGAAGGTAAACACCTACTACACCGGTCAATTGCTGTTTGGCATCCCTGCTGATGATGGAAATCTAATGACTTATAGCTTTTTTGACAAGGTGGATGGTTTCTATCTTGCCGTGAGCGATAAGGATTTAGCGCCCTATGCTTACGATCAATATTCCGTTGGAACTTACCTGGATAGTACCGTATATGCTTTTTACGAGACTGTCGGGAAACCTTTCTTTTTTGGAATGAACGCGGCCTCTCTGACAAGCCATCGAGCAGATGATGAAACCGGATCTGGCTTATTGATAAGTCCTTTTAATCCTCAATATGGCGCTGGAGATGTCGATTTGGAATCACAAAATTACTTCTACCAGGTCTACACCGCTGTTTTGGCTCAGCGTGACTGGGTCAGCGGGATCAGTTCCCGAGGTTTCTTCCCTGTCCTGCAACTGACTGATTTTTCGTCATCGGTCTACGGAAAGCCAGCAATGAATTCTTTCATTAGTCTCGCCACACAAAATAACTAAGAGGAAGGTCCATGGAAACACAGCACGAAGCGTTAAGATCTGAGTTGAAAAAAATAGGGTTAAGGGAAGTAAAGGATGTTCTTTACAATCTTGATAAAGCAGAGCTGATTACCCGGGCAATTCTGGATGGAGAGGGCGTCCTCTCAGATTCCGGTGCCCTGGTAGTGAATACATCCCCTTTCACTGGGCGTTCTCCAAACGACAAGTACCTGATTGACAATGGCGATCCAGATCTTTGGTTTGCTTCCGGTACAGAATCTCTTTCAGACAAGCAATTTGATTACCTGCAAGCTAAGCTTGTAAATAAAATGAACACCCAGCGGCTTTACGTCCGGGATGTTTTTGTTGGTGCTGATCCGGAATATGCTGCACGCGTCAGGGTTATTACCGATCTTGCCTGGCAAAACCTTGCCGCTTCAAACATGTTCATCGAATCAAAGTCAAATGAGCCGCACATAGACCCTGATTTCACGATTTTGGTATCCTCAAAGTTTGCTGCAGATCCAAAGGCAGACGGCTTGCGATCACCTGCTATGGTTATCCTTAATTTTGATGCAAAAAAGATCTTGGTTGGCAGCACACTCTACGGCGGTGAGATTAAGAAATCCGTCTTTACCTTCATGAATTACCTTCTTCCCAAAAAAGGCATTCTGCCCTTGCACTGTTCAGCCAATAAAGGTCAGGATGGCAGCGTGGCACTCTTTTTTGGTCTCAGTGGCACAGGCAAAACCACCCTTTCTTCTGACCCGGAGCGAGCCTTAATTGGAGATGACGAGCACGGCTGGAGCGACAGGGGTATATTCAACTTCGAAGGCGGTTGTTATGCCAAGACAATTCGCATTAATCCAAAATATGAGCCCCTGGTCTGGTCTGCTATTAACCGTTTTGGCTGCCTGATTGAAAATGTTCCCCTGGACGAGCATCATCACCCCGATTTTGATTCGAGTGCCATCACCGAAAACACCCGTGCCTCCTACCCGCTGGAGTTCATCTCCAATTATGAACCTTCCGGGATGGGTGGACACCCCAATTATATTTTCTTTTTGACCGCGGATGCGTTTGGCGTTATGCCTCCCTTGGCAAAACTCAGTAATGCCCAGGCAATCTATTACTTCCTGAGCGGCTATACTTCCAAATTAGCTGGAACAGAACGCGGTCTTGGCGATAAACCTCAAGCAACCTTCTCAACTTGTTTTGGCGAGCCATTCCTCCCACTTAAACCAGCGGTATATGCTAAACTGCTTTCAGAAAAATTAACCAAACACGGCACCCAGGTATGGCTGCTTAATACTGGTTGGTCCGGTGGCGGATTTGGCGTCGGGAAACGCATCGCCCTTCCATTGACCCGAACGATGATCTCTGCTGTTTTGGGTGGCACATTGGCTCACGTAGAAACCCACACTCACCCCATTTTTGGCGTTGAAATTCCCAACGAAGTTTCGGGTGTGCCTCAGGAGGTGTTAAACCCTGAGCTTTCCTGGAGTGACCAAAGTGCCTATAAAGAAGAAGCCGTCTCACTGGCACAAAAATTTACTCAAAATTTTGAAAAGTATCGTGATTCGGTATCCTTGGAAGTAGCAGAAGCAGGGCCTCGAATTCACCAAACAAAATAACTAAATGGAGATCTGATGGATAAATTTGTAATCACCGGGGGACGACCATTGCATGGCACGATGCAGCCTTCGGGCAACAAGAATGCTGCTTTACCAATGATGGCAGCCTGTCTTCTTACAGAAGAGCCCGTCATCCTGCATAACATGCCTAACATCATAGACACGCAAACGATGCGCAAACTTCTTGAGAGCCTGGGCGTGGAAGTTAAAATGTTAGAAAACGCCTCTTCCTGGCAGTTGCAGGCGAAGAACATCTGTCCATCAGATCTTGACCCTGACCTGTGCCATCAGATTCGTGCTTCCATCCTCCTGGCTGGTCCGATGATCGCCCGTTTTGGCGACCTCGTTCTGCCACCCCCAGGAGGAGACGTCATCGGTCGTCGCCGGGTGGATACGCATATCCTCGCCCTGGAAAAACTTGGGGCAAAGTTTAAGTTCAATGGCATGTTTGATTTCAAGTCTGAAAGACTTCAAGGAGCGGATATCCTTCTCGATGAAGCCAGTGTGACTGCAACCGAAAACACGATTATGGCGGCTGTCCTTGCCAATGGTACGACTACTATTCGCAACGCCGCCTCTGAGCCCCACATCCAGGAACTATGTAAATTGTTGAATGCAATGGGCGCAGACGTGCAAAACATCGGCTCTAATACACTGGTTATCGAAGGAAAGGAACGCCTGCATGGAGCCGAGTTCACCATCGGACCTGACTACCTGGAAGTGATCAGCTTCGTTGGTGCGGCGGTCGTAACCCATGGAGAGATCCGCATTAACAATGCAGGTGTTGAACATCTCTCAATGATTCAGATGGTTCTGAAACGGCTTGGGGTTGACATGACATTCGTCGAAGACGACATCCTTGTTAGCGCTAACCAGCGCCTGGTAATTCAACCCGATCTTGGAAACGCAATCCCGGAGATCAGTGTGATGCCTTGGCCTGCCTTTCCCACTGACCTGATGAGTATTGCCATCGTGATTGCCACCCAGTCCACCGGAACCATCCTCTTTCATGATTGGATGTACCCCAGCCGTATGTTCTTCACCGACAAATTGGTTTCAATGGGGGCACAGATTGTTTTATGCGACCCTCATCGCTGTATTGTCAATGGACCAACCCGTTTGAACGCTGAAAAACTGGACAGCCCCGATATTCGGGCTGGGATCGCACTGGTGCTTGCTGCTCTTTCGGCAAACGGCACATCGACTATCCGCAATGTTTCCCAAATTGATCGGGGTTACGAACGTATTGAGGATAAACTGCGGGATCTCGGAGCAGAAATCATCCGGGAACACGCATAATTGAGACAAAGATTGAACTGCCTTTGCCTGCCATTCTTTCTTAAGCAGGCTGTTAGCCTTTCTTGACAGCAGACCAGTAAGTAGTATTATCCCTGCTGCTTAATTTGGTGTAGAAAGAATCTAAAATGACAATGATACCGGTTAACACTGGTTTTAACGATGTAAAACAAAAAATGACTCCTGAGCAGCTTTTTGAAGCCTTGGGAACGGGGTTACAAGGACTCACAAACCAGGAAGCGGTTGAACGCTTGTCCCAATACGGGAAGAATTCAATTCAGGTAGTTAAGGGCAAACCACTTTACCTGAAATTCCTGGCCCAATTTACGCATGTAATGGCAATTATGCTTTGGATTGCGGGCATCGGCGCCTTCGTAGCTCGTATGCCTCAATTAGGTATTGCTGTGTGGTCAGTCAACATTATTAATGGCGTATTCAGCTTCTGGCAAGAATTCCAGGCAGAAAAAGCGACTGAGGCATTAAAGAAAATCCTTCCCTCTTATTGCAGAGTCATGCGCGATGGTGAAGTTCAACGGGTATTAAGCGAAGACATCGTTCCAGGAGACCTGATTTTTTTGGAAGAAGGCGAAAGCATCCCAGCCGACGCCAGGCTGATAAACAGTGCGGATTTGCGGGTAAACCAATCTACTTTAACTGGCGAGTCAAACCCGGCAAGCCGCTCTGCTGATCCAGTAACTGGAGAAGGTTTGACCGAGACAGAAATTCCTAACCTGATATTTGCCGGTACGTTCGTAGCTTCTGGCTCTGGCAAAGCCATCGTATATGCTACGGGGATGAACACCGCTTTTGGGCGGATTGCCCGCCTAACCCAGGAAGTAGGTGACGACCTAAGTCCACTGCAAAAAGAAATGCAATCAGTCACCAGGATTGTGACAGCAATTGCATTAGGTGTTGGACTGGTTTTCTTTGTGCTGGCGAAGTTTTTGGCACAGATCAGTTGGATTGAGAGCGTAATCCTTGCCTTGGGGATGATCGTTGCTTTTGTGCCAGAAGGACTCGAACCAACTGTCACTCTCTCTCTTGCGATGGCAACAAACCGTATGGCCAAGCGCAACGCGCTCATCAAAAAACTCAGCGCTGTTGAAACATTGGGCTGCACTACGGTTATTTGCACCGACAAAACTGGCACTCTGACACAAAATGAGATGACAGTGCAATCAATATGGCTGCCAGCTCTACAGGATAACCGCTTGCTGGGACGGGAAATACTGGTCTCAGGATCAGGTTATGAGCCCTATGGGGAACTGGTAGAAAACAATAAGCTGATCAACGCAAAAGCCGATAATTCACTTTTGCGCATCCTGCTTACCATGGCACGTTGTAATACCGCCAAACTGGTACCCCCTAATTTGGAAAACAACCGCTGGAGCGTCATTGGCGACCCAACTGAAGCAGCGCTATTGGTCGCTGCCGGCAAGGCTGGGCTTTCGAAAGATGACGTTCAGGGAGAAGTTGTTGCAGAACTCCCCTTTGATTCCCGGCGTAAGCGCATGAGCGTCGTGCAACTTGAGCGCAAACCCCATGGATATGAGCGTGTGGTCAACTCCAAAGGTGGAATCAGAGAGATACTCGATATTTGCACACACATTCAATTGGGGTCTGAAATCCAACCACTGACAGAAGAATGGGTCAGTCAGATCATGCAGGTAAATGATGAATATGCCCGCCGTGGCTTACGGGTTCTGGCTGCTTCACAAAAAACTATGGATCAAGAAGACAGGGATTACTCCATGGATGCTTTGGAAAGCGGACAAACTTTCCTTGGGTTTATGGCTATGATGGACCCGCCTCGTCCAGATGTTGCTGAAGCTGTTAAAGTGACTCACAAAGCCGGCATACGGATCATAATGATAACGGGGGATTATGGTCTTACTGCGGAGACAATCGCCAGAAATATCGGAATAATCAAGGGTGACAATGTCAGGATTGTAACAGGCGTTGAGCTGGAGAGCATGGATGACGCAGCCTTGGAAGCTGTTGTCAGGGATGAAGTTATTTTTGCACGCGTTGCACCTGAACATAAACTGCGTGTGGTTTCCGCTCTGCAATCCCTGGGGCAAGTGGTTGCTGTGACCGGGGATGGCGTGAACGATGCACCCGCTCTCAAAAAGGCAAATATCGGAGTTGCAATGGGCATCAGCGGCTCAGATGTCGCCAAAGAAGCTGCAGATATGATCCTCATGGATGATAATTTCCATTCCATCGTCAACGCCATTGAAGAGGGTCGGGCTGTTTACGAAAACATTAAACGCTTTACAACTTATATCTTTACCAGTAATACCCCTGAAGCAGTTCCATTCATGCTCTTTGCCCTCACTGGAGGACGCATACCAATTGCATTGCCGGTGATGCATGTGCTCGCGGTAGATTTAGGCACCGATATTGTCCCAGCTTTAGGATTGGGAGCAGAACCCCCTGAGGAAGGCGTAATGGATGTTCCTCCTCGAAAATTAAGCGACCATCTTATCACGCGTCAACTATTGACTCGCGCCTATCTCGTTCTAGGTCCAGTTCAAAGTGCAGTCACGATGTTGGCATTTTATTTTTACTACTGGAGCAACGGGTATCAAGGACAGTGGTTGGATCTGCCCAGCTCAGGACAAACCTATCTCGCTGCAACCGCGATGGCATTCAGCGGTGTTGTTGTAACTCAAATTGGGAACCTTTTTACTCAAAGAGCAACCCATCGTTCTATTTTGAAAGTACCACTGTTTAATAATCGCTTCATTTGGGTTGGGGTTCTCTCAGAAATCATCATAACTCTGGCTATCGTCTACTTGCCATTTATGCAGCGCTTCATTGGTACTGCCGCCTTTGATCCAAAATATTGGTTGTTCTTAATTGTTTGGATTCCTATCCTGCCTCTGGTAGACTCTATATACAAATCTTTTAAGAACAGGCAAGGTTCCGTTCGCGAAGGACTCACTCGGAAAGGAGAGTCTATATGAAAATAATCATCGTTGGGTGCGGTCGTGTTGGGGCTGGTCTGGCAAAGAATCTCAGCTTGCAAGGGCTCGACGTTGTGGTTATCGACCGAGACAAAGCTGCCTTTGACTTGTTAGGTCAATCCTTTAAAGGAAGAACTATTGAAGGGATTGGCTTCGACCAGAAAGTCCTTTCAAAAGCTGGCATCGAAAAAGCAGATGCTCTGGCAGCCGTCACAGCCTCGGACGAAGCCAATATCGTTGCAGCCCGAATGGCCAAGTCCTTTTTTAGAGTTCCTTTCGTTGCAGCTCGCGTTTACGAACCACAAAAAGCAAAAATTTATCGGCGTCTGGGCATACAGACCATCTCACCTGTGACACTTGCTATTGAACGCCTGACCAGCATTTTGGTATACCATAATCTCAACATAGAACGAACTATTGGTGCAGGTCAGGTTAGTATGGTGGATGTGGAAGTTAATCAAACCCTCGCCAACAAGCAAATCAAGGATGTGGAGATGCCTGGAGAAATTGAATTTGTTGCTCTGACCCGAAATGGTAAAACCAGTTTACCAAATGAGGCGATGATCTTTCAGATTGGGGATATTCTGCACCTGTTTGTCACATCTTCAGCTCGCAATAAGGTCGATCAGTTGTCCAAACGCTAAAGGATTGGTGAAATATGAGAGTATTGATTGTTGGCGGTGGAAAAGTTGGGACTTATCTTGCGGAAAGACTCTTGCGTGAAAAGCATGATGTCCGCCTTGTCGAATTAAGGGAAGAAGAGAAAGAACGGATATTACTTGATATCCCTCCAGAAACTCTGTTTTTTGGCAGTGGCACTGACCCGGATGTCCTGGAAGCCGCAGGAATTCGCAAAGCCAACGTGGTTGCAGCTGTCACTGGTGTTGACGAGACGAACCTGGTAATCACCACACTTGCCCGCTATGAATTTATGGTTCCCCGGATAATTGCCCGCATCAATCATCCAAAAAATGCGTGGCTGTTTACCAAGGAGATGGGCGTTGACGTTGCCCTCAATCAGGCTGACTTAATGGCTAACTTGATTTCCGAAGAAATGTCCATTGGCGATATGATGACCATGCACGTCCTAAGGCATGGAAAATACAGATTAGTGGAAGAGAAGATCGCTCCGAATGCACTGTCAGTTGGAAAACGCCTTTCCGATTTAAGTTTTCCTGATCAATCGAACATTGTCACAGTGATACGGGATGGTAACTTGCTCGATTTAACAACAGATCCGGTTTTACAAACGGGCGATGAGGTTTTTGCAATCGTCCACGAAGACCAAAAGAAGAACTTGGCAAGGTTTTTTAACTTGCCTTAAACAAACAATAAAACAGGTTGGCGACCAACCTGTTTTATTGTTTTTATCGACATTTTATTTTTGAGCTTCGCACACTTCCAAGAATTGCTTGATGGTATCTCTCAGCATCGGTTCGGGTAGAGCGCCAACCTGGCGGTGAACAATCTTGCCGTCTTTTAGCATCAGCATGGTGGGAATTCCCTGCACACCGTATTTTGAAGCCCATAACTGGTTTTCATCCGTGTTGACCTTGGCTACGATCAATCTGCCTGCATTTTCCTTGGCAACTTTATCCAGTACCGGGGCGACCATTCGGCAAGGGCCGCACCATGGCGCCCAGAAATCGACAATTACTGGTAAAGTATTTTCTATCACCGTCTTTTGAAAAGCAGCATCTGTTACATGAATAGGTTCATTGATCATTGAGTTAAATCCTCCGTAAAATTTCAACTAGTATACAAGGATTATCACTCGTTTACAACCTAAAAGCTTATTCAAATCACCAACCCAATTTTTCGATCAGTGGCTGCCAAAGCACGATAACCCCAATAATTACCGCAAGAATCGCTGCAATCAATACAGATGCTGCACCAACATCCTTGCCAACTTTTGCGAGTGGGTGTTTTTCGGGACTGGCGAGGTCAACAATGACTTCAAGCGCCGTATTCATAAACTCAGCCATCCATACTAAACCAATCACTAGTAAAATAGCCAGCCATTCGATTCTGTCAATTCCCAGCCAAAATGAAACAAATATAACTATTGCAGTTGCTATGAGATGCAGCCAGGCATTTTTTTGCGTCTTCAGCACAAATAAAAAGCCAGCAAATGCATATCGGAACGAGTTTTTTCTCCCTCTGATAAACTGCTTGGTTTCTTTCCTTTTGGATTTCATGGCGTTTTTACCCTTCAAAAAAATAATAATTGCGATAAAATAAGAAAACAATTGCGGGTGTTGCCAAGCGGTAAGGCATTAGCTTCCCAAGCTAACATTCGTGGGTTCGAATCCCATCACCCGCTTTTTTTCTTTTATCCAATTATAGCCTTGAAAGGAATCAAAACGCCACAGGTTTACTCGTGGCGTTTTGATTGAATTAACTGAGCTCTTTTTTGTAAACCCGGTGGTTCTTATAAAATTGAACGCCCAGGTTGGCCAAGTCTTTGCGCATCTGTGTGGCTGTCTCAGCTACCTGGGTTAACTCTGCATGCACAAAACGGGGATTTTGGCGAGCGGCGGACTCAAGTGCACCCATGAGCAAGGCATTTCCACCCATGCCCTGATATTCGGGCAGGATGCCAATTCCATTAAAATCCAGCCATTCGGTACGGTTCAATTCCCTCATTAACCTCAGGATCTCGATGGGACCAAGTTTCCCCTTGTTTTTCTGCATGACAGCAGAAACATCCGGGAATGGCAGCACGAATCCTACCATTTCACCATCTTTGTCCAGAATAAACTTTACCATCTCAGGAATGACAAAGGTAATAGCATTATCGATCACAAACTTCAGTTCACGATCGCTCAGAGGGTAATACTCCCAATTTTTTACGAAAGAATTGTTATAAGCATTGCGCAGCTTATCCTTCCAGGCATAAATCTCTTTTTTGTCCTTGAAACTCTTTACACTCAAGGATCCTCGTTTTTTGGCAATTTCAATGGCTTTCTTGATCTTTTCCGGCAACACAAATTCATCCAGCTTGATGTAACTCGAAACGAAATCCACTTCCTTCACGAAACCATAGTTCTCAACAAGCCGTTGATAATAAGGATAGTTGTAGTTCATCATATTCATCATCTGGCGGTGCTCAAAACCTAACACCTGGATGCCATAGCCGTCCAGAGGGCCGTAGCCTTTAGGTCCAACGATCCGGTTCATGCCATGTTCCAGGGTCCAGCGAGCCGCATGGTCAAAGAGGGCATTAGCGACTTCCTGGTCGTCAATGCAATCAAAGAGGTAAAACTCGCTGTCTTTGGTTCCGTGATACTCGTTGAAAGGGCGATTGATGAGCATGGATAATTTCCCGACTACTTTACCATCGCGTTTTGCCAGGAAAAACTCTGAAATGGAATGGTCATAAAAAGGGTGTTTCTTCTCATTCATCATGGCGTAAATATCATTTTTGAATGGTGGGACGAACTGCTTGCAGTCCTTATAAAGCTCATATTGAAATTCGACAAATTCTTTTTTTAATGCTTTGGTGTTTACTTTGATAATTTCGATCACACGATCCTCCAGCCGAGATTTAATCACAATAAATAATCACTAAGTTATAACCCCAAACTCGCAATTACGTTACTTGCCGAGCAGTTCGAGTTGTTATATAATTCTCCCGTTAAAGCTTAGTCTGAAAAGAGGTTTCTGAATGATTGATGTTAATGATTTACGCAAAGGTGTTACATTTCAAATTGATGGTAACCTGTATCGCGTTCTGGAGTACACCCACAACAAGCCGGGTCGTGGCACAGCCACTATCCGAATCAAAGCGCGTGATATTCGTAAAGGTAACACCCTCGAAATGACCTTCATCTCGGGCGATCGTGTTCAGGATATTCGGCTCGATTACCATAATGTTGAGTATCTCTACCGGGATGAGAATTTCTTCTATTTCATGGACATGGAAACATTCGAACAACCCGCAATCCCTAAAGATCTTGTGCAAGACTACGCCGGCTTCTTGAAAGAAAACATGGAAGTCAAACTAACTTTCTTTGGCGATGAGCCGCTTGATATCGAACTGCCCACCAGTGTGGATTTGAAAGTAATCTCAGCTGATGCCTCAGCACGTGGAAACACAGCCACTGGCGTCACAAAACAGGTAATTACTGACACAGGTTTGAAAGTACAAACACCCGCCTTTGTTAATGAGGGGGATACAATCCGTGTTGATACCCGTACTGGTGAATACCTCACACGGGTTTAGATAGCCTTGAAAACTCCTGACGGTCGCGAATGTAAATTCTTTTATGGAGATTACTATCGTGGACGTAATTTTGAGGAATGCCGCGCGCTTATCAATCCGCAGGATAAAAAGGATTGGACTTCTGCTGTCTGTAAAAATTGCCCTGTGCCCGGCATCCTTCAGAATAACGGATGTCAGTATATGGCTCTGACGACCTATTTCCAGAAGACCTTGTTTGGGAAGCGTATTCGTGTAAAAGCCTGGTGTTCCCGCTCTCATGGAATAGTACGCAATCCCAATGTCGGTTGCGGTCTATGTCACCTGCCCGAGGAAACCGAGAAACATTAGAGTTCTAATAGAAACTTGTGCAAAGCTTCACTGCCTGATCATCCAATACGTCTTATTGGTATAATTTTGAATGAATGTTTAATGTGTTAATTAACGGAGGTTGTTTTGAAACCACGAAATCAGTCTTTTTTTATCTCAGCGCTATTGCTTTTTGCGTTGATCACCATGGTTTTCTACGGCGTTCAGGAGAATAGCTTTGCCAGCACTGAGATTCCAATAAACCAACTAGCAGCTGATATTGAAGCTGGCAAGGTCTCCAGCATTCAAGTCGACGGTGATCGTGTCGAGATTCAGTATAAAAGCCTTGAGCAGAAAACTACAACATTTTCTTCCAAGGACCCACAAAGTGGCTTGGTTGAGCAGTTAATCCAGCTTGGCGTTTCTCCTGAAAAACTGCGAGATCCACAGCTCAGTATCAAAATCGTTGTACCTAGTTTTTGGTCGGAAGCCCTCATTGCTTTGCTTAACTTCCTCCCGTTTGTTCTGATGGGAGTCCTTTTCGTTTTCTTTATCCGGCAGGCGCAAGGTTCAAACAATGCCGCCATGGCATTTGGCAAGTCCCGCGCCAAAATGTTGAGCGGTGAACATCCATCAGTCACATTTGCAGATGTCGCCGGAGTGGAAGAAGCCAAAGAAGAACTACAGGAGATCGTTGAATTCCTCAAAGAGCCACAGAAGTTCATTGCTTTGGGTGCGAGAATCCCAAAGGGTGTGCTGTTGGTGGGATCTCCCGGTACCGGTAAAACCTTGATGGCAAAAGCCGTTTCGGGTGAGGCTGGTGTGCCATTCTTCTCCATTTCCGGCTCTGAATTTGTTGAGATGTTTGTTGGCGTTGGCGCTAGCCGTGTCAGGGACTTGTTTAACGAAGCCAAGAAGCATTCTCCGTGTATCGTTTTTGTGGATGAAATTGATGCTGTCGGTCGCCATCGCGGTGCAGGTCTTGGGGGAAGCCATGATGAACGTGAACAAACGCTTAACCAGCTCCTGGTCGAGATGGATGGCTTTGGAACCGATACAAATGTTATTGTTATCGCTGCTACCAACCGACCTGACATCCTCGATCCTGCATTGATGCGTCCGGGGCGCTTTGACCGTCGTGTTATGCTCGACAAGCCCGATCTCAAAGGTCGTGAGGCAATCCTCAAGGTTCACACACGCGGAAAGCCTGTTTCTTCTGAAGTTAGTTTGGAGGAAATCGCCCGTTCTACGCCCGGTTTTGTCGGCGCTGACCTTGAAAACCTTGTCAATGAAGCTGCGATTCTCGCCGCTCGCAGAAATAAAAAAATAATCGGTCAAGCCGAATTTGAAGAATCTATCGAAAGAGTGATTGCCGGCCCGGAGCGAAAGAGTCGTTTGATTAACCCCAGGGAAAAGAAAATCATCGCCTATCATGAGGCTGGACATGCCGTCGTAATCAATGCCCTACCTGAAGGGGACCCAGTACAAAAAGTGTCCATCATTTCCCGCGGCATGATGGGAGGCTTCACGCGCGCACTACCCATTGAGGATCGGAGCCTTGAGAGCCGCAAAAAACTCATGTCTGATATGGTTGGATTGCTCGGCGGTCGTGCGGCAGAGGAGATCATGTTCAATGATATTACCTCAGGTGCTTCCAGCGACATCGAACAGGTTACTAAACTTGCCCGTAGCATGGTGACACGTCTCGGTATGAGTGACAAACTTGGACCGATGGTGTATGGTCAAAAGGAAGAATTGATATTTCTTGGACGTGAAATTTCTGAACAGCGCGATTATTCTGAGGCAGTGGCACAGGAAATTGATCGCGAGGTCCAACGTGCAGTCAGCGAAGCGTATCAATCCGCTAAAGCGATTCTTGAAACCTACAAAGATAAACTGATCGCTGTAGCCGAAAAGTTACTCGAAGTTGAAACGATCACCAAAGAGGAATTCGAGGCTATCTTCCCTCCCCCGGTCGAGAAAAATCAGGGTATACCGGTTATCTTTCCGGCTTAATCCCAAAATTACTTTCAATCAGATCCAGCGCGTTTTCGAATAGCGCTGGATCTTGTGCGTTTAACCAGTGGATATCTGGGTCAGTTGGCTTGAACCAGTTTGCCTGCCTTCGAACGTAAGCACGCGTGTTACGTTTGATCAGTGCCGCCGCTTCCTCCAGTGAAATTTCACCTCGTAAGTGAGTAATGATCTCGTTATAGCCAATCACACGCATCGCCTCAAGCGCAGGACCTGAACCCGCATCAAGCAAATTTTGCACCTCCCCAACCAAACCCTGGCTGATCATGGCATCCACTCGTTCATCGATCCGCGCATACAACACTTCTCGTTGAAGCTCCAGCCCGATGATCAGGGTGGTATAAGGTGGCTTTTCTTTATCCCGTAAGTCTGAAAACTTTTTGCCTGAACTCAGGATCACTTCCAAGGCCCGGATGGTTCGGCGATGATTGCGATAATCAATATTGGCTGCTGCCTGTGGGTCGAGGGCGCTAAGTATTTCATAGAGTTTATCAAATCCAATGTGATCCCCGATTGTTTCAAGATCCTCACGCAGTTGGCCAACCGGTCCATGGGACGGAATCTGCCAGTTCTGTAAGATTGAGCGTACGTATTGCCCGGTTCCTCCTGTTAGGATTGGCAGCCGGTTACGCAGCTGGATTTCAGATATGATTTGTGTCGCGGACTGTTTGTAAAGCCCCAGGTTCCACGGATTTGTTAAACTGGCAACATTGATCAGGTGGTGTTTCACAGATGCAAGGTCTGCAGAACTTGGCTTGGCGACTCCAATCTCAAGTTCACGATACAGATAACGCGAATCTGCAGAAACTATCTCAGCATCCAACGCGCGTGCTAACTTGATCGCAAGCGAACTTTTGCCCGAAGCGGTAGGGCCTACAATCAGAAGTAGAGGCTTCTCAATCATCGATTTTTACAGAGCGAAAATGTAGAATCATGGGTGCACTGCCGGGGACAAAATCCTCTACAACAGCAAGGTCGAGGTTCCAAATTTCCGGGAATTCAGTGTGCTCATATAAGAATGCGTTCATGGTTGCGGCAAGCGCCTTCAGCTTCTTTTTGCCTACGCTGTACTCCGCAGGTCCAAATTTTTGGCTACGGCGGGTTTTCACCTCAACGCAAGTCAGCAAACGTGTCTCATCCAGCATGATCAAATCAGCTTCACCGTAGCGGCAATGATAGTTCCTCTGGACTAATTCGTAACCCTGGGAAAGTAAATGCTCCAACACCAGCGTTTCACCCCAATTTCCAGTCTCTTTCCTGCTTTTTGAGCTCATGCCAAACAGTATAATCGTTTCGCTCAAGTTCTCAAGGTTGGTGCCTATTTCGCAATTATTTGCCAGGCACGGACGCGTGTAATTGATGAGAATTTCGTCTTCCAGTATCTGACCAGGAGCACCGCATACCCTGTAAAGTTATTGTTTCCAAACCCGTTAAATGTTTAGGTTTTTCTGTTTATTTAAGTTAGAATTGATCAATTACATATAAAGGGAAATACTATGGCTGTATGTGAAATAGTAACAATAGGGACTGAACTGCTTCTCGGTGAGATTCAAGACACAAATTCAAGGTTTATCGCCCGGTCACTTCGTGATATTGGGGTTGATCTTTACCGTCTCTCGACTGTAGGCGACAACGTTCAGCGCATCACTGCAACCCTTCAAGAAGCTTTGATGCGTTCTGATATTGTGATCACGACTGGTGGGCTCGGACCGACCGTGGATGACCCCACCCGTCAGGCTGTTGCCAATGTTTTTAACGTCAAACTTGTCTACAAAGAAGAGTTGTGGCAACAAATTCTGAACCGGTTCAGCCACTACAATCATGCTCCAACGGCGAACAACAAGCGCCAGGCTTTCATTCCGGAAAATTCAATTGCGATACCTAATCCAGTCGGCACCGCCCCGGCATTTTATGTTGAACTGGGCAGCAAAACCCTAATTTCACTGCCAGGTGTTCCGCGCGAGATGGAATTTCTCATGAATAATTTTGTGGTGAAATACCTTAAGCAGCGCTATGACTTGTGCGATGAAATTATTCTTCCCTGGGTGATTCACACCATTTCCAAAGGCGAATCCAGCATCGATGAAATTATCGGTGAAATGGAGACGCTCAGCAATCCGACCGTTGGGCTTCTTGCTCATCCGGGTCAGACGGATATTCGTGTCACTGCTAAAGCCCATTCTGCTGCTGAGGCTGAAGCAATGATGAAACCCGTTCTGCAGGAAATCCGCGAAAAACTGAAGGAATATATCTATGGTGAAAATGAAACGACGCTTGAACAGGTAGTCGCAAATCTACTCAGCGAGTCAAATACGCGGCTCTCGATTATTGAGAGTGGAACAAATGGTGAGATTTTTGAACGACTAAAGCCGCACATGCCGACCGGGCAGCTCACCGGTGATACTGTTGACCTGGTCTTTTCAGGCGAGACTCTGAATCGCCTGATGCATGAATATCAGGAACAAAAGAATGCCGATATGGTGCTTGGGGTCGTCCTAAGCCCCAAGGATAGTGAGCCGCACGTTCAGATCGCTTTACTTCACAATGGTGAGTTATCAGAAATAAATCGGCTTTATGGCGGACCTGCTGGAGATGCAATTACCTGGGCTGTAAATTATGCTCTGGATATGATCCGATGGAAGTTTATTGATAAGTAAAGGAGAGAGAGATGCAAACCCTAACAACCATTCTTAAGAATGCCATTGTTCTGACAATGAATCAGGACTATGAAATCTTTGATCCGGGCGCGATCGCGATTGATGGCGACACAATCGTTGCTGTTGGTTCTCAAGAAGACATTCTTTCAAATTACCAGGCGACCGAGATGATTGATTGCGGTAAGAAAGTTTTAATGCCTGGGCTTATCAACGCTCATACACACGTCCCAATGACCTTGTTGCGTGGTCTGTCTGACGACTTGCGCCTCGATGTCTGGCTGATGGGCTACATGATGCCGGTGGAACGCGAGTTTGTTTCCCCTGAGTTTGTCCGGCTTGGTACCAAATTGGGTTGCGCAGAATTTATCCGCTCTGGGGTTACAACTTTCAATGATATGTATTACTTCGAAGATCACGTTGCAGAAGCGACTGCTGAGGTTGGTCTGCGGGCGGTGGTTGGTCAAACAGTGATGAAGTTTTCAGCTCCAGATGCCGAATCTTTCGAAGATTCGCTTGCACTGAGCGAAAACCTCATTCAGAAGTGGCAAAATCATCCTCTGATTGTCCCGGCAATCGCACCCCATGCGGTCTACACCTGCACGCCAGATGTGCTCACTTCAGTCGTAGAATTGGCAAAGAAATATGATGCCAGGGTCCACTTCCATGTCTCAGAGACCAAGGACGAAGTTGAGAACCTCCGGAGAGAAAGCGGTCTGCCGGTGGTACCCTATATCCGCAAATTCGGTATGCTCGAAACCAAGCTCATCGCGGCTCATTGTATCTACCTGGATGAAGGAGAAATACGCAGCCTGCAGCATGCGGGGGTTGGCATTGCTCACAACCCCACCTCCAATCTGAAGCTTGCTTCTGGCTTTGCACCCGTGTCACGAATGCTCCAGCTTGGCTGCAACGTGGGCGTTGGTACGGATGGTCCTGCATCCAACAATGATTTGGATATGCTTGAGGAAATTCGGCTTGCCACTCTGATTGCTAAGGCATCTTCGGGAGATCCAACGGCGCTTCCTGCGCGCCAGACCCTGGCTATGGCCACTATCATCGGCGCAAAAGCACTCTATATGGATGAAATTATCGGAAGCCTTGAGCCTGGTAAACGCGCTGATCTGATCCTGATAGACATATCTCCTGTTCACAATCAGCCGCGTTTCTTAAGAGATCCAGATGGCGTTTATGCTCAGATCATTTATGCTGCCAAATCAACAGATGTCACTGATACTATGGTCAATGGAAAATGGTTGATGAGAGAGCGGGAATTGCTAACCGTCGATGAGAAACAACTACTCTCGGAAGCATCTGTAATTGCTGGAAAGATCGATGAATTCCTCAAGGGACGTGAAGAGTCGGTATATTCCAAACTGATCGCGATCGGCGGCGCGGCTGAAGAGGAAAGCTTTGAAGTTCAGGTCAAGGTAAAAGTTGATTCAATTGAACCAATTTTAGAGGCTATTTCCAAACCCGGCATACTGATATTACGAAAGCGCCATTACCACGAATATGACACCTATTTTAGCTTTGACAGACCTTCCCAGGGACGCTTGCGCTACCGCGAAGATGAATTCCTTGATGAAATGGGCAAGATCACCAGCGTGCGTTCACGCCTGACCCTTATCGGCGAACTGGATACTCCCCGGGATATTAACGATACCAAGATTATGCTCTCCCGCAGCCGCTATCTCGCCCCCGCGACCCACAGCCTGCGTTTCTATCACGAGTATTTCAAACCCTCATCGAAACTCGAGATTGAGAAGGATCGCCTGCGATACTTGATTCAATACAAAGAAACCGAATTCTTCATCAATCTCGATACGCTTCAAACACCCGCTATTGGAAAATTCGTTGAAATCAAAAGTCGCACTTGGAGCCGCCAGGATGCGGATCAAAAGACCGCTCTCATTCAAGAGCTTGCAGATTATCTTGGACTGGACCTTACCAAGATAATTACGCTAGACTACCTGCAAATCGTTGAAAATACATTAGAGAAATAGAAAAGTAGAAGGTAGCGATGGACCCGATTAACGTACTATTTGCTTCAGCGGAAGTTGCCCCCTTTGCAAAAGTTGGCGGATTGGGTGATGTTTCAGGCTCCCTCCCTCCGGCGCTTCGGGATCTGGCAGCAGGCACTCTTGACATTCGCCTCATTATGCCTTTTCATGCGACTACAAAAAAACTGGATCCGCCCCACCGCCTGATAGGCACATTCTCATTTGAGGCTAATGGTCGTTCCATTTCCACAGACTTATACGTTAGTGAAACCAGTGGAGTGCCGGTCTACTTGCTCGACAACGAATTCATTAACCACGATTCACCGGTTTACCATGGCGACTGGGCGCTTGATGGGATGAAATATGTCACCTTCTCCCTGGCACTGTTAGAAGCTGTACGCTACCTGGATTGGAAAATCGATTTGCTGCATGCCAACGATTGGCACACTGCCCTTTCAGTATATGCTCTCAAGACGACCTATGCCCACGACCCATTTTTTGCTGGGGTGAGGACCATCCTTTCAGTTCATAACCTGCCATTCAACGGTTGGGGATCCCAGGAAGCCATGAGTTCGCTCGGTTTGGAACCCAGCCGTGATTCTGATCTGCCCGATTGGGCAAAATTTACTCCCCTTCCAATGGGGCTTTCGGCTGCAGATGAGATTATCGCTGTCTCACCAAATTATGCGAAGGAAATCCTGACTCCCGAATATGGTTGTGGAATCGAAGGTTACTTACAGAAACATGCGGATAAAGTCATGGGGATCCTGAATGGCATTGATGAATCCAAATGGGATCCAGCCACGGATACTGCAATTTCAAGCAACTTTAGCCTCGACAACCTCGATGGAAAAGTTAAAAACAAACTGGATCTCCAAAAAGCTCTCGGTTTTGAAGCCAATGTGGATATTCCTCTCCTGACCACAATCAGTAGATTGGACCGCCAAAAAGGCATTCACAATATTCTAAGTGTGCTTCCAACTCTCACCGATCAGCCTTGGCAATTCGCTCTCCTGGGTACAGGTGATCCAGAGCTCGAGCACCTGGCAAGTGGGCTCAGTGCCCAGTATCCCAACAGGATTGCCTGTATTCTTAATTACGACGATGTCATTGCACGTATGCTATACGCAAGTGGCGATATATTACTCATGCCAAGTCTTTATGAGCCTTGCGGGCTTTCGCAAATGTTTGCCATGCGCTATGGAACCTTACCGGTCGCCACCAAGACAGGTGGTCTGGCAGACACTATCCTGGATTACTCCGCAAACCCTAATTCGGCAACTGGTTTCCTATATATGGATAAAACTGATGAGGGCTTAAAACAGGCCCTCACACTTGCCTTGAAAGTCTTCAAGGATAAGACATCCTGGGCAATCATGCGCCGCAATGCTATGAGCGCACAGTTCTCATGGAAGCTTTCTGCTGGTAAATATTTGGATGTTTACCGTAAACTCCTGGCTTAGCCAGTTTCTGAAAGGACACTCTTTATGAAACTTCAACGCTATTCTGGCATTCTACTCCATCCTACCAGCCTTCCCAGCCCGGACGGAATTGGTGATTTAGGTCCGGAAGCTTACCGTTGGATCGATTTTCTGCATGCTACAGGAACTCAACTATGGCAGATTCTTCCGCTCGGACCTACAGGGTATGGAGATTCACCCTACCAGTGTTTCTCTGCTTTTGCCGGTAATCCCTACCTGGTCAACCCGGTCCTCCTGCTCGAATCTGGATTATTGGAAATTTCTGATTTACGCCAACGACCAGAATTCCCTGAAACATTCGTGGATTTTGGACCGGTAATTCAGTGGAAGAATCATCTTCTGGATACTGCTTATGAGAATTACCTGAGCTTACACTCCAATGAGATTACCGCTCAGTTTAAGCAATTTGAGGCTGAGAATTCTCAATGGCTGGATGATTATAGCTTGTTTATGGCCATCAAAGAATCACAAGGCGGGCAGCCCTGGTCGGATTGGCCAAAAGCGTTGAAGTTTCGTGAACCAGCAGCCCTGGAGCAAGTGAGCCTTGAGCTGGCAACTGTCATCGAAAAAGTAAAGTTTAGTCAGTTCCTGTTCAACCAGCAATGGCAAAACCTGAAAAATTACGCCCATGGAAAAGGAATTCGGATCATCGGCGACATGCCGTTTGTAATCGCTTTTGATAGTGCCGACACCTGGGCTAATCCACAGCTTTTCCTGATGGATGAATCGCTTACCCCCACCATGGTGGCTGGCGTGCCACCTGATTATTTCTCAGCCACCGGACAGCTTTGGGGCAATCCTCTCTATAATTGGCCAGTCCATGCTGAACAACACTACGATTGGTGGGCTCGTCGGCTTGGCAGCGTCTTATCCATGGTGGACCTGGTTCGACTTGACCATTTTCGCGGTTTTGCAGCCGCCTGGCATGTGCCATTTGGCTCAGAGACCGCCATTCATGGTGAGTGGATAAAGAGTCCCGGGTTGGAATTGTTCACTGAACTTAAGCGGCGTTTTCATGATTTGCCAATCATCGCTGAAGACCTTGGAGTCATTACACCAGATGTGGAAGAACTGCGGGATCGGTTTGGTTTCCCGGGAATGAAGATTCTCCAATTTGCCTTCAGCGGCGACCCAGAGGACGACTTCCTCCCCCATCACTACCCCGTCAATTGCTTCGCTTATACCGGCTCACACGATAACGAAACCGCCCAGGGATGGTTCGATCATGCGACACAGAAAGAGAAACAATTCTGTCTGGATTATCTCGGAGCCAACGAAACGGATGTCCCCCATCGAATGATCCGGGAAGTCTGGCGATCGGTTGCCAGGTATGCTGTCGCCCCGATGCAGGATTTCCTTGGGCTGGGTTCTGAAGCCCGCATGAACCTGCCCGGATGTGCTTCAGGCAACTGGTCCTGGCGCATGTCCAAACAAGCACTCAGCGATACGCTAAAAGAAAAGGTTTATCAGCTCAACTTCCTTTACAGCCGCCTGCCTGAAAGTGAAATAGCTAAGAACACACTGAAACTCCAGGCTGAAACAAGAGGCACAATCAAACCCCACTAATCGTGGATTTTGAACTCAATGAAGAGGCTGACTTTCAAAAGCAGCCTCTTCATTTTTATCCTTGAGAGTCTCATACGCTGCGATTGCGGCACCCACAATGCCTGCCAAATTTTGCAACTTAGCGGCCACAACCGGGGCTTCGGTCGTCAAATACTTTGAATATTTTTCAAAATCTTTGCTGATACCGCCACCAAGAACAAAGATTTCGGGGTTGAGCAAAGCTTCATAGGTAAGCAATACGGTGTTAAGACGCAGTGCCCATTGCTTCCAGGTCAATTTTTCCCTGGTCTTAATCGCTCCTGAGGCGCGGTGCTCGGCTTCCTTTCCGCGAATCTCAATATGACCAAGCTCTGTATTCGGAATCAACTTACCGTCAACAAACAAGGCGGTCCCTATCCCCGTACCAATAGTCAAAAACATCACGAAGTTGTATTGCCTTAGTTCCGGAGCACCAAAGCGCATCTCAGCCAAGCCTGCTGCGTCTGCGTCATTGAGGATTACCGCCGGCTGCCCAGTCTTTTCAGTGACCATGGTGGCAAGATTTTTCCCAATCCAATCTTTGTGGAGATTGGCAGAGGTAAAGATCTGGCCTTGTTTCACCACGCCTGGGAAACCCGCGCCAATGGGACCTTCATAATTGAGTTCTTTCCTGATTTTATTAATGCCCTTTACAATAGCGGCTGGTTCCTGGATGGTTTTGTAGGCAATCCGTATCCGTTCTGAAACCAACAGCCCGGTTTCGGTATCCACAATCGCGCCTTTTGTCGCTGATCCCCCGATATCAATTCCTAATACCTGCATCTCTCCTCCTTTAGTCACAACCAAAATTTAAGTGCTCTTCATAAGTTTTTGAAAAGTTATGTGTCAAACTACCGTCACATTTCGCCCTAAAAAAAAGAAAATCAGTTTCTGCTGGAGCGACTGCCGCTTTTAGCGCAGCCAGGCTCGGGTTTGAAATGGGTCCGGGTGGTAAGCCTGTATGACGGTATGTATTATACGGCGAGTTTATCTCTAAATCCGTAAATGTCAACGGAGTTTTCCACCAGGTATTTTTTTGTTCGTCATATCCTAAAGCAAATTGGACAGTTGGATCCGTCTCCAAGGGCATATTTATCTCCAGCCGGTTGTAGAACACAGATGCGATCAATGGCATTTCTTCTTCAACCAGAGTTTCCCTTTGGATGATGGACGCCATGGTGATGGCTTGATGAAGCGTCAGACCACTGCGCTGTAAGTCTTTTTCAAACTCTTCGGTCAGCACGGTCGTCTTGAACCGCGTCAGGATCTCAGCAACGAAGTTCTGAAGCGAGATGTCGGGTTTCATGCTGTAATTTCCGGGAAAGAAGTAGCCTTCCAACGTCATCCATGGCGGGATCTGAAGCTGCTCCTTATAGGAATCCGGAGGGGCTGTTACGAAGGTCAGAAAATCTGCCGCATCGAAGGAAAATCCCAACCCGTCGATCATCGCCGCAATTTCCTCCAGCCGCCAACCGGCATAGATGATGAACTGCTTGTCGCGTCGGGTAGCATCGGAAATCAAATTGGCAGTATCGATGGCATTTATGCCCATCGGAATCGTATAGTTTCCAGGCTGGATATTTCGATCCTTACCTGAATAGATCAGATAAGTACAGGTCAAGCTCGCGGATTCGACCAGATTACTCTGCTCCAAGTTTGCGCAGAGTTGTTGGATTGATTGGTCAGGCTCGACGGAAACCTTTTCTTCCCACAATCCATTGCCAGGCGCGACAGAAAGCATTTTATCCCTGCCATTGAAAAGAGTAAGGCTGTATTTCAAGGCAGAAATTGGGTTTACCGATCTTCCCGGTAGACCGAAAGTTTCCCTGACCTGAAAATTGACATACACTAATCCTGCCGCGAAAACGATCGCGAGGAGCAGGAGCATGATGAGGAATACGGGTTTACGCTTTTTAGGCACTTTAACCCCCGGTGTATTGCGCGTGGTGGTCAAGATAACTCTGCAGGATCATTGCTGCTGCCTTATCGTCGAGTGCTTGCCGGCGTGAACTCCGGCTCTCTTTCATTTGCAGGCTGGTGGCAATCACATTCTTGGTAGAATAAGACTCATCCCAGGTTATCACAGGAATGCGACAAATAGATTTTAATTGTGCCACAAAGCGCAGCACAGATCGTGCCCTGGGCCCTTCCCCACCGTCAGAATCATAAGGAATGCCTACAACGATCATTTCGCAACCATGCTCTTCACAAAGTTTACAAACTTTTTCCGCATCATGAAGCCTGGAAACATGCGGGATTATGGTCAGTGGTCGCGCAAAACTGCCGCTCTCATCACTGATCGCGATGCCAATTCTCACATTTCCGTGGTCTATTCCGAGGATTTTCAAGGTTTGTGTCCAATTCCTGCCAAGTTGTGACAAAAATTATACATTGATTCGTCCTTCATAAACGCTCTAAGCCGAAGTCCAGGAAAACACCCCAGCCCTACGTAAGGGCAACATCATATTAAACCTTGATAACATCGAACATAAACCAACAAAAATCAATGAACACAATTGAATGGCTGAGGTTTGCCCCATGCACCCCACTCCAAAACCTTTTCGAAAGATAAATCGATGATCGAAGAGCTATGGGATATCCAAATCGCTGGGTTGCCCAACGGTTAAGTTAAAGAGGCAGTGGCTTGTGCACCGCTGCCATTTTCTTACTATTCTGATCAACTTTTAAGGTGAACCCTGATAGCGGCGCGATTTTTCTGCGCCAATGCCTGGAGGTCGCCCAGTGCCTGCGCCCTTGCAGGGTGCCAAAATCCATGCCTTCTCCGGGAATCCAAAATCATGTTCAGCATCCTTGGTGAAATGGATGAACAATCCGGCCAGTCCGCCCCCGTGCAGCTGCCCGGTGGAATGCAAAAAGCGCGGTCCAAAGCCTAAAGTTGTGGCTTTATTGACAGCATTCAGGATCCTTCCGCGTAAAGCCTGGAGGAACTCGAAGTTTTCCTCGAGGCGGGGAATAAATCCGCTCAGCACAACGTATCCTTTTTCTGGAACCGACCTGGCATAAGCAAGTAGCAACGATTCAAGATCAGTTTCCTTCAAGGCCTCTTCATTCCTAAAGCCGTAAACGATTGCCTGATCGTTTTCCCAGATTGGCTCTCCATCTTCCAGTTTGCCGCTCTTCTGGTAGGCATTGATCATGTCTTTCGTGATCGTTTTGCTTAGCTGCACGTTTGGCTGATCAAATGCGTTTACTCGCAGCACCGCACACGCAATCGCTGTAGCATATTCCCAGCGATAAAACTCTTTGGCAAGCGCGTAGGGTTCCGGGATGGCAATTGTTATGACGATCTGCCCTGCCTGTTTCAGTTCATCCACCAGTCCAGCTTTGCTTCCATCGGTCTTGAAATAGACAAAAATTCGATCTTCAGGATAATTCTGGCTCACCAACACAGGTTCATTCTCGATCGGTAGAATACCCTTACCCTCTTTTCCGCTGCTTTCGGCGATCAGCTGCTCAAGCCAGGGCACCAGGCTACCAGCAAAGCCCTCAGCGATGAAGGTTAATTTGTCTTTTCCGCGCTGTGCAGCCTCACCCAGCACCAAGCCCAGCATCAGGTTGGGATTGGCTGGATATGGCACGTTTTTACGGCTTTGGAGGTCAGAGGCGTTGCCTTGCCCAAGCAGTTTATGCAGGTCAATACCCATCACTGCTGCCGGCACCAGCCCAAAATGGGTAAACACCGAATAGCGTCCGCCAACATCCGGACGGGCATTAAACACCTTGCGAAAACCTTTCCGGTATGCCAGATCCTGCAGTGAAGTATTGGGGTCGGTGATCGCCACAAAATGCTTACCCACATTCTCAGGCTCAATTTTTTCTAATTCCGCCCAGAAATACTTCATTGCAGACATTGTTTCGGTGGTTCCACCGCTCTTGCTCGAGACTATGAAAAGGGTCTTTCGCAGATCAACACCGCGCACTCGGAAAGCAATCTCATCCGGGCTGGTGGTGTCGATAATTTGAAGTTTCAACCCCTTGCCACCTACTGGCGCAATCGCCTGGCTCATCACTTCCGGCGCCAGGGAGGAGCCGCCCATGCCAAGCACAAAGGCGTGCACATATCCTTCAGAAAGCAGTTTTTCCTTGAATGCTGCTAACTCGTCAATAATAGAGAATTGCTGCCCGGGCAGGCTCAGCCAGCCCAACCGCTCTCGAATTTCGTCGTGTCCCGACTGATCGCTTGTCCAAAAGAGACGGTTCGTGGTCAAACAAGCTGCCAACATAAACTTCATCAGCAGCCTTTTTTAATGCGGCATGGACTGCCTCACCCAGGTTCGCTAACTCCGCCTTGAAGAAGGCGCGCTTGGTTTCAATCGTTTCCAGGAGCGAAATGTAAGCTTGCTTGAATTTTTCCACCCCCTCATCTTCAAGTTCCTGAGCGATGCGGTTATAGTCAAAACCAAGCTTTAGCAGCATGTCAAAGTCTTTTCTTGCCCGCTCTAAATCTTGTTCAATCCGCAAGTCGGTTGCACCATGGTCAAGAAACGCGCTCAAAGTCGCTGGTGGGATCGTATTGACGCTATTTGGAGCGACCAATTCATCCACATACAACGTCTCGGAATAGGCTTTATTCTTGGTGCCTGTCGATGCCCACAGGGGTCGCTGAACTTTAGCCCCGTACTGCTTAAGATTCTCAAAGCGCTCTGAAGAAAAAAATTTCAAGAACTCTTGGTATACCAGGCGCGCATTATCAATGGCAATCCTCCCTATCAACGCAGCCGCTTGGTCAGCTGACTGGGGATTTGTAGCGCCATATTCTTCCAACCGGCTATCCACCAAGGTATCTATCCTAGAAACAAAGAAAGATGCCACACTGGTAATATGATCAATTGGCAGGTTGTTCGCCAGGCGTTTTTCGAGGCCCAAAAGATAAGCCTCCATTACTTCCATATATCTGGGAACGGAGAAGATCAGCGTCGCATTCACGTTAATGCCCTCACTGATCAGTGCCTCTATGACTGGTAGTCCGGCTTTGGTGGCAGGTATTTTGATCATGACATTCTTGCGGTTCATTTGAGCCCACAGAGCGCGGCCATCCTCGATCGATTGCTCTGTTTCATAGGCAAGCAGCGGGTTGATCTCAACGCTAACCATGCCATCAATTCCCCCAGTGGCTTCATATACCGGCAGGAATAAATCGGCTGCCGCCTGGATGTCTTCGCGCACTAATTCAAGGTAGATTTGTTCTTTGTTCAAGCCTGCCCATGCCATCGACTGCAGGATGTCATCATAAGCCGCACTCCTGCTGATGGATTTCTCGAAGATGGACGGATTGGAAGTAACTCCATAAACTTCCCCCGCTTTTATCATTCGGTCTAGCTCACCATCAAACAACATACCGCGTTCGATATTGTCATACCAGACTGATTGACCAGCTTGTTTTAGAGCCTCAGATCGGTTCATTGGTTCGCTCCTGATGTCTAAAATAGTTTCCGCGCCAATTTTACGACGTTGTCTACCGTGAAACCAAACTTTTCCAGCACAATCTCACCGGGTCCACATTTGCCAAACTGGTCAATGCCAATTTCAATGCCCTCAGAGCCGACATACTTCTGCCAGCCTGTGGTCACACCTGTTTCAATCGAGACACGGCGTTTCACTTCAGGGGGTAACACGGATTGCTGGTATTTTCTTGGTTGCTTCTCAAACAACTCCCAGCTTGGGAAGGAGACCACCCGCACTTTGCGTCCTTGTTTCTCAAGTTTCTTTCCTGCATCAAAAGCCAGGCTCAGCTCCGATCCGGTTGCCATCAGGATGATATCCGGTATACCTGCTTCAGTTTCGTAGAGAATATAACCACCTTTAGCCACACCCTTTGCAGGGTTGCACACCTTGCGGTCAATAGTAGGCAAGTTTTGCCTTGAAAGGATCAAAGCCACTGGTCGGTCGCGATGTTCAATCGCATATTTCCAGGATTCACTGACTTCGTTGGCATCGCCAGGTCGTAACACAACCAAGTCAGGAATAAGCCGCAGGCTCATAAGCTGCTCGACTGGCTGATGAGTGGGACCGTCTTCTCCAACAGCGATAGAGTCGTGGGACAGAACCCAAATAACACTCATTTTTGAGAGTGCGGCTACGCGCAGCGAAGCTCTTGCATAATCTGAGAACACCAGAAATGTCGCGACGTAGGGGATGAAACCGCCATGTACCAGCAAACCATTGCCGATTGCACCCATTGAGATCTCACGAACGCCAAAATGGACATTCCGGCCTTCGGGTGTTTCGGGGCTGAATGCTGGCACTTTGTCCATCCAGGTCTTTACTGACGAAGCCAGATCTGCTGAACCACCGAATAACTCAGGCAAGACAGCGCAAATTGCGTTAATAACTTTTCCAGAAGCTTCACGCGCAGCAAGCCCCTTTTCGCTTGCCGGGAACACGGGTAAAGCTTTATCCCAACCTTTAGGCAATTCCCCGGAAAGCCTTCGCTCAAATTCAGCCGCAAGCTCCGGGTATGCTGCCTTGTAGCTGTTGTAACTATTAACCCATTTCTCCTGAGCTTTTTTGCCAGCATCTTGCCGGGTACGGAAGTGTGCCAGTGTCTCCTCAGGTACATAAAACATTGGCTCAACTGGCCAACCAACATTCTCCTTGGCTTTGGCTAACTCTTCTTTGCCAGCCGGAGATCCATGGATACCGGGAGTATTCGCCTTGGTTGGCAGACCATAGCCGATCGTTGTACGGCAAAGAATGATTGAAGGGCGAGGGTCCTTTTTGGCTTCCTCAACAGCAGCATCTATTGCGTCAACATCATTACCATCTGCTACCCGTAGAACATGCCAGCCGTAAGCCTCAAACCGCTTTGCTACATCCTCAGTGAAGGCAATACTGGTTGATCCTTCTATGGTGATCTTGTTGTCATCGTATAGATAGATCAATTTTCCGAGCTTGAGATGCCCAGCCAGTGATGCAGCTTCAGAGCTGATGCCTTCCATCAAGTCACCATCCGTTACAATACCGAAGGTGTAATGATCTACAATTTCGTATCCTGGTTTGTTGAAAATCGCGGCCAGGTGCTGCTCAGCGATCGCCATCCCTACCCCAGAGGCAAAGCCCTGTCCGAGAGGTCCTGTGGTCGTTTCCACCCCGGGGGTGTGCCCCCATTCGGGGTGCCCGGGGGTCTTGGAGCCCCACTGGCGGAATTGTTTCAGGTCCTCCATCGACACATCATATCCAGTCAGGTAGAGCATGCTGTAAAGCAGCATGGAGCCGTGCCCACCTGAAAGAACAAAGCGATCACGGTTTGACCACGATGGATCTGACGGGTTGTACTTCATATGGCGCATAAAAAGTGTATAAGCAAGGGCTGCTGCCCCCATTGGAAGACCAGTGTGACCAGAATTTGCCTTCTGCACGCCGTCAGCTGAAAGGAACCTGATTGTATTCAACGCTTTTTCCAGATCGATATTTGTCATGCACGACCTCCAAGATTATTATTGTTTTGGAATGATAAAATTCTACCATTGAACACAAAGGCACTTCCTAAACTATGCTTAATTAGTTAAGATAAGTTAACTATTCAAGAAAGAAAGGTGAGTGAATCATGGATCTAAAAGGTAAGAATGCTTTAGTCACCGGTAGTGGTATTCGCCTTGGGCGAGCAATAGCTCTCGCGCTGGGCGAGGCAGGCTGCAACCTGGCGCTTCACTATAACACCTCCGTGGAATCGGTGATCCAGGTAAAATCCGACCTTGAAAAAATGGGCAGAAAGGCACACGTCTTCCAACAGGATCTGGAAGATATTTCTCATGTCCAGGATTTGATGACCCAGGTTTGCTCTGAGTTCGGTCACATTGACATTTTGATCAACAACGCCGGGATCTATCCTGCTGGCTCTGGAAAAGCTGCTACACCGGAGAAAATCAACAAAGTGTTCAATGTGAATCTTTTTTCTCCCTGGTTGCTAATCTCAGCTTTTGCCAGCCAACTTCCCCGCGAGGTGCAAGGGAAAGTGATCAACATCAGCGATGGAAAAGTATTCCGGAATGGAACAGACCACTTCAGCTATAGAGTCACAAAGCAGGCTATTAACACAATAACTGCCATGTTTGCCCTGGAATTGGCACCCAATATCACAGTTAATGCCATCGCTCCCGGGACAATGTTGCCTTTGCAGGGATACGAGCATGTCGATTTACAGGTCGTGGCAGACCGTCAAATCCCGTTAAAGCGCATTGGCAGCCCTGAGATCATCGCTCAGAATGTGCTTCATATCCTTAGCCAGGATTTTATGACCGGAGATGTTATTCGGGTCGATGGCGGTGAATTTCTCTAACAGGAAGCAGAATGGACAAAATCATAATTACCGATTTACGAGCCTCAGGCATCATCGGCGTAAAATCGCCTGAACGGGATCAACCACAGACACTGCTACTCAATATCAATCTTTTTATGGATCTAAAACCAGCTGGTTTGAGTGACAACATCGGTGATACTGTTAGTTATTCGACTGTTGCCAAATCTGTAATTGCTCGTGTGGCTGAGACGCAGTTCTACACACTTGAAGCTCTGGCTGACAATCTAGCCACGATGCTGCTCGAAGGGTTTGACATTAATGCGGTAAGCGTCAGAATCGAAAAACCTGAGTTTGTCGCCAATACCTCGCGTGTTGGAGTTGAAATCCATCGGGAAGCAGCCGCAGACAATACTTAGTTTGAGATCCTGTTCAAAAACTCCATTCTGGTCTCCAGACGCTTTCGGAATCCGCCAAGCATTGCGGATGTCGTCATTTTTGCCTGTTCCTTTTTTATCCCGCGCATCATCATGCATAAATGCTGCCCATCAATCACAACGCCCACCCCCCAGGGATCAATGACTTCCTGGATGAACTCCGCAATTTGCTGAGTCATTCTTTCTTGTACCTGCAATCTATGCGCAAACATATCAACAATTCGGGGTATCTTTGAAAGTCCGAGGACTTTTCCCTTGGGCACGTAAGCGACATGAGCTTTACCAAAAAATGGCAGCATGTGATGCTCGCAAAGACTGTAGTATTCAATGTCCTTCACGATGACCATTTCATCATAATCAACCGTGAACAGTGCTCCATTGACCAGTTGAACCGGATCGGTATTATAACCTCCCAGAATCTCCTGGTATGCCCGCGCAACGCGCTCAGGCGTGCGAACCAAACCTTCCCGTTCAGGATCCTCGCCAATAGCTCTCAATATCCCACGAACAGAGTTTGTGATGGCAGGCAGATCAAAAGCGTTTTCACCGGTAAGGTTAGGGGGTAGCACAAAATCATCATCATCTTCATACGCCATAGTTGAATTCTCCTGAGCTTATTTTAACGCACATGCAGCCACTTCCGAGGCTGCATGTGCGTAATTTCTTCAGACTATCCTATCCAACAACTGGATCAATCAGACCGTAGGTTCCATCACGGCGTCGATATAGAACATTGATCTTTGAAGTTTCGGCATTATAGAACACAAAGAAATTTTCGTGACCCAGCAACTGCAGTTGCTCAAGTGCTTCCTGCTCGTCCATGGGAGTCAATGTAAAGGTCTTCCTGCGGACAATTGCTGGGGCGGCTTCTTCCTCTTCGAGTTCTTCAGGAGCAGTAGCGGTAGTGACCTCGGCTGTCTCAGGAGCGCGTTTGCGCCAATGCTTGCCCTTAAATCGCTCAATTTGTCGGGTCATCTTATCAACGGTCGCATCAATCGCGGCGTAGATACTGTCTGCTCTTTCTTCTGAACGTAGAATAAAGCCTTTGCCGCGGATGGTGACCTGGGCTATAAAGCGATCTGAAGCATTCCGTGCGGTCTTGGCATACCCTAAATCTACACGGCATTCGCCGATTTCACTGAGGAACCTATCCAGCTTACCGACTTTTTTGGTTGCGTATTCCTTGATTCGGTCGGTCAATTCAAGGTCTTTTGTGTAAATATCCATATGTAGAGTCATGGGAACCTCCTGAATGATTTTAAGAAATTATACTTGATATGTTAGTCAAACATAAATTCAATTGCCATTGAAATCTGACTTCGCAACGGTAACCGCATAAACAAGCCCTGAATTTGCATCTTTCAGAGCCTGTGAGGCCGATTCGAGGGTCGCTCCTGTTGTGAACACATCGTCGATTAACAAAATGCGCTTACCCTTGACAATGGCTGGATCTGCCTCGAACACCCCACGCACATTTTCCCTGCGTGATTTCACATCCAAATCTACTTGGGATGCTTTCTCTCTGATCCGGCTTAGCCCTTGCGTAGACATTGGTTTCCCAAGCGCATTCGCCACAGGTTTGGCAAGGCGTTCTGCCTGGTTGTAGCCCCGTTGCTCCTGTTTACTTTTCGATAATGGAACCGGGACAACCAGGTCTATTTCCCAGTTTTCAGCCTGGATGACTTTCAGCAGGTAGCCCGCCAAAATCCGGGCAATACCGATATCATTTTGGTATTTCAATTGGTGAACAGCCTCCCGGATCACCCCACCATAAAACGCATATGCCCTAAATTGTGTATAAGCTGGCTTGCGGTTCAGGCAATTGGGACAGTGCCCGGTCGTACTGACATATGCATTGCAATATGGGCACACATTTACAGGAACACGTTTGATCGTTGCGTAACACTCCGGGCAGATGATTTCGCCTTCTATTCCACAACCCAGGCAATGCGGCGGAAAGACCCAGTCAATTGCGTTCCACATCCACTCCGGCAATTGCGCTTTGATTTTTTGGATGTCCATCAATTAGCAAAGGTGTTTTGGTAAAAAAGCTGTATGGCAGGCCAGAAAATCGACAATAACGTAAAAAAAATCATCAAAATCAGGATGATGATCAGAAAGTATTCCAAGGGACTGAGGCGATTTCCCTGTCCTGATGCCATACAAACCTCCAATGATATTGGTTTTATCCATTATAATATTTTTGTAATTCCGTGAGAACCTTAGTTAATCTATTGCCGGGGTGGACTTGAAGCATCTATAATTATGCTGTGGTTCTAAGAGAGAAAAGGAGCAACATGAATGATATTTTTGATAAAGTGGCTGAGGATCGCGATCCAATAAAAAAATTGATTGCCAAGATACCAGGTTTTCAAGGGTATGTCGAACGCGGCGATCGCCGAATGTCCGACAAGTTACTGCGTGAAACCATCGCTAACGAATACGAATCGTATTACCAGCGGATTTCAGGTTTACAGCGCGAATTGATTTCACAGGGTGGTCTGGCTTACATCGATGACCTCGAAAACGCTGCCATCAAGCTGCGCCAGTTCATCGACCGCGTCCGAACTGCTTCCTATGGTTACGCAGGTCTGTTTGATGCAATCAAAATCAAAGAAGAAGCGCTGGCGGACATCTATCAATACGATGCTGCATTATTGGAAAAAGGCGCCATCGTATCCGCTGCAATCGATAATGTTGAATCTTCCATCGGTACAGACGGTTTGCCCGCCTCAATCCGACACTTGATTTCAGTAAGCCAGGAATGTATTGAAATCTTCGACAAGCGTTCTGAAGCCCTCAAAGGGCTCGCGTAATTAGTTTATTCATAAGTTCATGGAGGAATAATATGGCAAGAGTATTTGATGTTGTTGAATATCCAAGCGAGATGACGGATGAATTGGTTCATCGTTTTCCGGAAACTGGTGTTGCAGATTTACGCTTCGGTTCACAGGTCATCGTGCGCGAATCCCAGACGGCAGTCTTCTTCAGGGATGGTCGCGCGTTGGATGTGCTCGGCCCTGGACGCCACACTATCAGCACGGCTAACGTGCCTTTGCTGACCAACCTGCTCGGAAAGCTTTTTGGAGATCGGACCCCCTTCACTGCAGAGATTTACTTTGTCTCCATGCGGGAATTCGCTGACCGCAAATGGGGTACCCCACAGCCGATCATCGTCCGCAACGCCGGTGTTGGTCTCGGCATTGCTCTTCTGCAGGGCTTTGGTACCTACAGCTTCCAGGTCACAGATCCTCAGCAATTTGTGACCCAGATTGTTGGTCAGCTCGGCACTTATCGCACCTCGGACATCGAAAATCGCCTTCGCACCATGCTGCTCTCCCGCTTGCAGGACCTGCTTGGAGAGACAACTTCACAGAAAAATGTGCTCGACTTGATCGGTCTCACAGATGAACTGGGGGCTGGTGTACGTGCCAAGGCCCAGGATGATTTCCTCGCGATCGGTTTGCTGCTGAAATCATTCTACATTGGCAATCTTAAACCTTCGGACAAATCAGCCAAAGAACTGCGCGATATGGGTATGCTCGACATGCAGACCTACACACAGCTGCAGGCTGCAGATGCCATGCGTGACGCTGCTCAGAACCCCTCTGGTGGAGCAGGTCTGACGGCTGGAATTGGTGCTGGTATGGGAATTGGTAACGCCCTGTCAGGTTCGCTTACAGGTATGATGCCGGGGCAAGGTCAGTCACAGACTCAGCCGACTTCTCACGCAACAGAAGGCATGCCTGACGTTATGACTCCCTCCGAGGCTGCTGGTTTTCTGAAAGTATCTGAAGAGGATGTGCTTGCAGCCATCAACGCAGGTGAACTCAAAGCCCGCAAGATTGGCAGCGCTTATCGGATCAGCAAAGAATCGTTGCGGGAATACCTTCACGGTTAATTCCTTGCAGGTAAATTGGTTATACAGAATATTCTGAGAATTCTTGTATAACCGTGATGATTTAACACAAAAGGCATTCCAACCAAACGAATGCCTTATTTTGTACATTAAAGCAGATCTTACTTTTTGTTAGCTTCGATGGCTTTTACTGCATCACCAACTGTGTGAATATTACGGGCATCTTCATCGGAAATGTTTATATCAAATTTCTCGCAGAAACCATCAATCAGGAAGAATTGATCCATCGAGTCAGCCTTGAGATCTTCAATAAATCGGGTTTCCATCGTGATATTATCCCCATCGATTTTCAGGACATCCATGACAATAGCCTTAACTGATTCGAATATTTCGTTTTGTTCCATTTCATACCTCTATTGTTAGATTACTTTAACTTTAACATAAAGATTGACATTTTTTGTAGCTTCTACTATAACACTTTATAATGAAAAAAGATGCGCTCCTTCCACAAAGAAAAAATGATCACATCAGGATTAACCTTGAGCAGGACGTTCAGTCCATGATCTCAACTGGTTTTGAAAAAATTCATCTTAAACACAAAGCTCTGCCAGAGTTGAATTTTACGCGCATTGATACAACATTGACACTCTTCAACAAGCAACTCGCGGCTCCAATTTTGATTTCTTCCATGACGGGCGGCACACAATCTGGCGCAGCCTTTAACCGCACGCTCGCACTGGCCGCGGAGCATTGTGGGATAGCCATGGGCATAGGGTCTCAGCGTGCCGCCATTGAAAATCCGGAGCGAGCCGAGTCATTCAATATCCGAAAATTTGCCCCAAATGCGCTGCTTTTTGCCAACCTCGGCGCTGTACAGCTCAATTATGGCTATGGAATAGACGAGTGCAAATTGGCAGTAGATATGCTCGAGGCAGATGCGCTTTACCTGCATCTGAATTCACTGCAGGAAGCTCTGCAGCCGGAAGGCAATCACAATTTTTCTGGCTTGCTGCCGAAAATAGAAGAGGTCTGCCGCTTACTTTCTGTTCCTGTCCTGGTCAAAGAAGTTGGCTGGGGTATCGACCTGGATACGGCTCGAAAACTGCTGGAGGTTGGAGTTGCTGGCATCGATGTCGCCGGAGCAGGAGGCACCTCCTGGGCAAAAGTTGAGATGTATCGCCACCCCGACCCACTTCGCGCCTCTATTAACACGGCTTTTAACGATTGGGGAATCCCAACTGCTCAAAACCTCCTTCAGCTGCGTGAGCTTGAAGGAAATCCTATTATTTTTGCCTCAGGCGGTCTTCAAGATGGTTTGGATCTCGCAAAAGCGCTTGCACTTGGTGCGAAACTTGGCGGCTTTGCCCGCAAGTTCCTAATTGCTGCCAATAGCGGTGAATCGGAATTGATTAATCAGATCGAAATGATCAAAATGCAACTGAAAACTGCCATGTTTGCCTGCGGGGTCGGTTCTCTCCCTGGGTGGAATATCAGACACCTGGAAGTCGCTGAGCTGTTATGAGCGACCTTGCCTGGTTAAAAGACCAATTTGAAGTAAGTTTGAAACAATTTGTCCTGGACCGTACGCCCGAAAGTCTGGCGGGTATCCGTGAGATGGTCAGTTATCACTTTGGTTGGAATGACCCTTCCTCCAAAACTGGCAAGCGCTTGCGACCGATGCTCTTGCTCACCAGCAGTGAACTGTTTGGTCACCAGCCTTTGGACTTGATGCCTGCTGCCGTGGCTATGGAAGTATTGCATAATTACACCCTCGTTCACGATGACATCGAAGACCAGGGTCAGATACGATTTGGACGCGAGTGCCTGTGGCGGCGATATGGTCTCGCCCAGGCTCTGAACGTTGGCGACTTTTTATCCATGCTGGCGTACGACATCTTCCATGAGGTTTTGTCAGCAGTTGACCCTTTGGATTTTGCCAAAGCCTATTCCGTTTTCCGCCAGGCAACTCTGAACATTCTTCGAGGGCAGTATCTGGATATTTACTTTGAGACTGAAAAAAGCGTGTCAGTTGACCAGTACCTTGAAATGAGCCACTTGAAAACCTCGTGTCTGATTTCAGCGTCCATGCGAATTGGGGCGATACTCGCCGGAGCGGATAAGGCAACTGATCTATCTCTCGAGGAGATTGGTGAGCATGCTGGTCTGGCTTTTCAGCTTCAGGATGATTACCTTGGCATCTGGGGCGACACCACTAGCACGGGTAAGTCAAATCTGACAGATCTCACGACCCGCAAGAAGACCTATCCAATTCTTCTGGGTCTGGCAGAGAGCCTCGCCTTCAAAGCCGCCTGGGAAACAAATCCACAGATCACTCCTGACCTTGCACGGCAGTTAGCTGGGATGTTATCTGAAGCCCGGATTGACGAGAAGACTAACGACGCGGTTCTCAAACACCTGCGTGTCATCAAAGAAGGTAAAGAACGCTTGGCTAATTCAAATGACAATCACAGCACAGCTATGTGGGAGTTGTTGAATTCGGCTTTTACGCCGACTTTCGCTTCAACTTTGAATCCGAATGCTCCAACTTAGCACGCCAGCTCGCCACAATCATCCCCAAACCGACCCAATAATAGGGCAGACCAAACGTATCCAGACTGAAACCTTCCACGATTAAAGCAATAATCAGCAGTTGTCCTGCCAACCCCATTGCTGTAAATAGCCCGGATTGTTTTCGCTTTTCCACGGCTTTTGCGTTGCGCCAATGCTCAACCACCCAGGCAACAAAAACAGAAAATCCGACTATGCCGGTCTCTGCTAGCAACCTTGCCCATAAGTTTTTGGCATTAGGAATGAAATTGTCATAGATTAAGATCGAAAGAATTTCAGGCAGTTGATAACCAAAACTTGGAAGTGTTTCAGGGAAGTAGTAGCCAGCCACTCCTAAACCACTCCCAAAAAACGGATAATCAACAAAGACATTGAAAGCTGACTGCCAGTAGATGATTCTTTCAGCAAAACTAAGTCGACTTGCCCAACCCAGAATCCCAAATTGTTTCAGCAGAGTAACATCAAATAGCTGCTCCATGCGGGGGTCCAGTCTGCGCATGATCAAGCCAGCTCCAAATACTAAAAGTAACAGGATAATCAACAAGAGCAGCCAGAGTAAGAGCTTCACAAAGAAATGTCGTTTTTTGGAGTGTTTTATACCCGCCGCTTTTTCCCTTCGTTCCAGCTGACTGTTGATCACTGAATTTGCCAGACGGAATAGAAGGTACATGAAGACGACGATTACCGATATCCATCCGATCCTGGAAAAACTGAGGAACAGACTAATAATGCCGCCTGCAAGCAGAATGGCTTCATAGGGTATCTTTCCAAACAACCGTTTCTGGTAAACCGATTCATTGCTTGCTGTGAAACCGAGCCAAAGAGGGATGTATAAAATGTTCAGCTGATGAGCCAGCCACGACGGTTCAAATGCCAGTCCTGTCGCACGACCGTCATACAACCTGCCAGACGCGGAAACAATTGCCTGAAAAGAACGCAGGCTTTGGGGAAATGTTCCGTTAATTTTGTAGGTTAGGTACTGCAGACCAACTGCAAGGATGATGACCGCCCCACCCAGGTTGATCCAATGCAGAGCGCTGCGTATCTGTGCCTGGTCTCCCAAACATGAAATGGTTACAAGATAGAAGCCGAACCCAATCAGTAAAGTTACCAACCCCTCTACAGCGTTTCTCCAGATGGGTATCGTCCTAAAGCTCGGAACTTCTCTTAAAAATGCAAGTGCGATGGATAAGATTGCGATCAAAAAGAAAACATAGAGCGGTTGAAATTGTCGGGGTAATGCTCCCCTCTTCAGAAAGTCAGGTAATACTACGATTAGAATCAGCAAAATCATCGGCAAAAACGACAGAGGGGCAACCATCGTCCCACCAAAAAGCTTTGAAAGCAGCGGAAAACTTGTGATCGGCAAAGCCACCAACAAGAGCTTCCAACTTATATTGGCAAGTGTTTCTTTGAACTCACTCACGTTTTGATTCTTTCGTCAGCAATTCATCAAAAAGCAGCGCAGATACCAAACCAGCCAGTGCACCAGCAAGGATCAATATCGACCGTTGAAACGCGATTGGACGATCCGGGATTGGAGCCGGTTGGTACTGGCTGACATTCAACTCACTTGTCAGTCCCAAGCTCAGTGGGCTTTCCTGCAAAATAATACGTTCAGTTTCACTTAAGAGTTGGTTGGTTTTTTCCTCTGTCAATGACTGGCAAAAAGGGAGTGTTTGTTTGGTGGTATCTTCGATGCAGGCTGTCAGCATTGCCCGGCTGGCTTTGGCTTCCGAAAGGGCAAGTGCGTGGGAATAGGCCTCGTTCAAGCGTTCATATGCATTTTCAGCCCAGGTAGTGGCTATGAGAGCTGCCGTTTCCGGCTCAGTATCCCTTACTTTGATCAGTGTGCTCATTAATTGGCGCTCGATCTTCGTTTTCTTGGTTAACTCATTAGCTGTGTAGTTGAAGCCCTCATCAGCCAGGCTTTGTCTGACCCTCTCAACTATATCCGGGTGGAACATGAGCGTGCCAACGAGGTCGACCTGTGAGTCCACCATAATTTCTGTCACATTTGTACCCGTAACTACCTCCAGGTTAGTGGTCAGTCTCGAAATGGCTTCATATTTCGGGGGGAGAAAAAGGCTGAGAATCAGCCCAACCAAGGCACCAAGGAGCATCAGGCCTGCCACACCAAGCCACTCAGCCGGCTTGGCATGAATAATCTTGGGTCTGAAATCTGTTTTTCCTAAGGGCTTTCCCGTTTTTTTCATCGATCCCTCATACTCCTGAGATTTTTGATATTTTAACACCGCCGTCTGGGAATGACAAACCCATGCTTCTGCTGTAAAATCCCAGCATGCTTACCTACTCAATTGACAAACCTTTAATCCACTGTGTGAATGTGCTTGGAGAATGCCCGCTCTGGGATCCTATCCGCGAAACGCTCTTCTGGATTGACATTGATCTGGGATTTCTCTATGAGTTTCAGTTAGAAAACCCTGACTTAAAAGTCCACAAAATCGGACAAAAACTCGGTTGCATCACACTCACCGAAACTAATCAGTTGCTGCTCGCGACTGAGCTGGGATTTGCCTTCTACGAGGTTGGAGATTCTCCGCCCAAAAACTTCCTGGAAATTATCCCACAGGGTGTTGGCTGCATGTTCAACGACGGCAAAGTTTCACCAGATGGTGAATTTTGGGTTGGTTCAAAAGGTCCACGCGGCGCCTCCAAACTATATCGACTTGCGCACGACCTAACATGCGATATCCTTCTGGAGGATATATCGATATCCAATGGAATTGGCTGGAGCCTTGACCATAGGTTCTTTTTCCACACCGATTCTCTCGACCGTTCGATCTACCGCTACAGATGGCAGGGTAAAAAGCTAAGCAACAAAGAAATCTTTTACACTCCCCAGAAAGGAACGCCAGATGGGCTGACCATCGATGCGGATGGCAATCTATGGGTCGCTGTCTGGGATGGTGGACGTGTTGTTCAAATATCCCCTGAGGGGGAAGAACTCGCACAAATCCTTTTACCTGTTAGCCGCCCCACATCAGTGGCATTTGGTGGACCTGACTTGCGCACGCTCTATATCACCAGTGCCCGCGTTGATCTCCCAGAAAACGAATTGAGCACTCAACCTTATGCGGGAGCGCTCTTCTCAATTCAGACGCAAGTGGCAGGATTACCAGCAAATCTGTTTAAACTACGCGCAACTTCGGAATATTAATCCAGAATATCTCTAATTCTCTTCAACTTCACCCGTCTTTTCATTACGGAGACGTTCGTGCGTATCCAGAATTCGTTTCCTCAGACGTAAGCTTACCGGGGTCACTTCCAGCAGTTCATCTGGTCCCAGGTATTCAATCATCTCATCCAGGCTCATCTGTCTTGGTGGATTTAGTCTTTCCTCCAAATCCCGAATAGACTGGCGCATGTTGGTCAGATGCTTTTTCTTGGCAATATTGATCGAAAGATCCTGCGAACGTAAGGTCTCACCCACGATCATGCCTTCATAGACTTCCACACCGGGACCTATAAACAGGGTTCCCCGTGGTTCGGCATTTTTCAATCCATACGTCGTGGAAATCCCATCCTCACGGGCAACGATCGAACTGGTAGTCTTGCTGTCAATAGCGCCTTCGAGTGGTTGGTCTCCCACGTAAAAGCTGTTCAGGATACCCTTTCCGCGGGTGGCATTCAAAAACTTGTAGCGAAAACCCAGCAAACCTCGGGTAGGCATGGAATAGATCAGATGCACTGTTCCATCCGGGTTATTGGTCATATTCGTCATTTTGCCCTTGCGCTGACCGAGCATTTCAACCACGACCCCAACACTGTCGCTGTCCACATCGATGTGCACTTCCTCGAATGGCTCCAGTTTTCTGCCATTTTCATCCTCGACAATGATCGCTTCAGGTCTGCTGACCTGGAATTCATATCCTTCACGCCGCATTGTTTCGATCAGGATGCCAAGGTGCAGCTCTCCGCGCCCGGAAACTAAAAATATATCTTGCTGCTCAGTTTGAGCAACCCGCAAGGCGATATTCGTCCGCAGCTCTTCATTCAAGCGCTCCCAAAGCTTCCTGGTGGTGATCCACTTGCCTTCTCGACCACTCAAAGGTGAAGTATTGACGCCAAAGGTCATTTGAACTGTCGGTTGTTGAACCTTAATTGCTGGCAATTCGACCGGGTTTTCCACATCCGCCAGCGTCTCTCCTATCTGGATATCCTTCAATCCGCCAACGGTCACAATCTCTCCAGCGTCAGCCCTTTCTATGGCTATTTTGGATAAACCCTGGTAAGCAAATAAATACTTTGCCTGGATCCGCTCAGAAGTGCCATCCAGCTTTATACGCATTAATTGCTGCCCTGCCTTTATAGTTCCAGCATGGATCCTGCCAGTCGCCGTTACGCCGCTGTATTCGTCGTAGCCGAGGTTGGTGACCAGCATCTGAAACGGTGCTTCAACATCCGCCTTCGGTCCGGGTATATAACGCAATATGCTCTCAAATAAAGGAGCAAGGTTCTCTGCAAGGTCAGTTGTGGTTCCTGCGCGTCCGGTAAGCCCGTCCGCGTAAATGATCGGAAACTCAAGCAGCGAATTGCTGGCTCCAAGTTCAACAAACAGATCAAAAGTGGCATTCAATGCCTGATCAGCATCTGCATCCCGTCGATTTAATTTATTGATCACTACAATAGTGGGCAGATTTTTTGCGATAGCCTGTTTGAGCACAAAACTGGTTTGTGGCTTGGGACCCTCAACCGCGTCCACCAGCAGCAGAACGCCGTCCACCATATTCATGATCCGTTCAACTTCTCCGCCGAAATCAGCGTGTCCCGGCGTATCGACGATATTGATCTTGACCAAATCACCGGTTTCGGGATCCGGCAGGGTGATGGCAGTATTCTTTGCCAGAATCGTAATTCCACGCTCTCTTTCCAGGTCGTTGGAGTCCATGATTCGTTCCTGGATCTTCTGGTTCTCCCTGAAGACCTTTGCCTGTTTCAGCATGGAGTCAATCAGGGTTGTTTTACCATGATCCACGTGGGCGATGATCGCCACATTCCTAATGTTCTTGCGTTCTGCCAGCATTAACTATTCTCCAGTTTCCAATAAAAAACCCGGCGGACCGGGTTTTTGCTATTCATTCAGACCAATAACGTCCCAAAAAAACGGGGGTGCTTTCACCGGTTCGTCTACTATCTCAACCGCATTTCTCAGTTTTTCCAAAACCTGATTGAGTTTCTCTTCATCGTTGGCATGAACTTCAAAAAGCGGCTGTTTTTCAGCGACAATATCACCAATTTTCACTTTCACCAGGATGCCAACTCCATAATCGATTTTGTCTTCTTTTTTTGAACGACCCGCGCCCAGCATCACTGAGCTCTCGCCAACTTCTTTTGCGTCCACTTTCCTGACCCAACCACTTTTGCTGGCTGTGATGGTTTTGTGGATCCTGGCTTTCGGCAAGCGGTCAAGCTCGCGGATATAGGAGACATCGCCACTCTGGGCAGCGACTAACTCCTCCAATTTGATCATAGCGCTGCCATCGGCAATGGTCGCCTCAGCCATTGCTAAGGCTTCTTGCAGGGTCGCAGCCTTTTTGCCAAGGATCAACATATAAGCCGCAAGGTGCATACAATGGTAGCGGTAGTCCTTAGGAGCTTTTCCTCTCAGCAGCTCAACCGCTTCTTTGAGTTCCAGAGCGTTTCCAACGGCTTCTCCAAGAGGTTGATCCATTGGTGAAAGGACTGCAATCACCCGACGTCCGCTTAGGTTTCCAATCGAAACCATCACACTCGCGAGTTTGCGTGCTTCGTCAAGCGTCTGCATAAAAGCACCTTTGCCAACTTTTACATCCAAAACGATCGCATCGGCACCGCCTGCGATCTTCTTGCTCATCACGGAGGAAGCGATCAATGGAATTGACGGGACAGTGCCTGTCACATCCCGAAGCGCGTATAGTTTTCCATCTGCTGGGGCAAGGTCCGCACTTTGTCCCGTCAAGACAATCCCAATCTGTTTTAACTGGCTGATAAATTCGTCTGTTGAAAGGTTACTTCTGAAGCCTGGTATCGATTCGAGTTTATCGATGGTGCCACCACTAAAGCCTAAACCCCTGCCAGACATCTTGCCAACCGGTAACCCACAGGCTGCCACCATCGGGGCAACACTCAATGTGGTTTTATCCCCAACACCGCCGGTGGAATGCTTGTCGACCACAAGTTTTCCAATTTTACTCAGGTCCAGAACTTCACCGGAATGCGCCAATGCCATGGTCAGATCAGTAATCTCCTGGTCAGTCATCCCGTTAAGAAGGACTGCCATTGCCCAGGCTGACATTTGATAATCAGGCACTTCATCACGAGTATAGCCTGCAATCAGAAAGTCTATCTCAGACTTGGTGAGAGGCTGCTTGTCCCGTTTTTTTATGATCAAATCCAAAGCGCGCATACAAATTCACTTATTCTGCTGGGTAAATGCAAATCTTCCGATTAGGTTCTTCGCCGATTGACTCAGTATATACCAGGTCATTTTTCCGCAATTCCATATGTATAATCCTGCGTTCATTCGGTGGCATGGGCTCAAGGCATTGCTTGTGACCAGTCGAAATAACCTGCTCAGCCATTCTGCGAGCGAGCTTCTGCAGCTCAATTTCACGCCGATGGCGGAAGTTCTGGATATCCAATTGCAGCGGGATCCACTGGTTGAGTTTTTTGTTTACCATGAGACTGGTGATGTATTGTAGAGCGTTCAGGGTTTCAGCCCGGCGACCTATCAGAAAACTCAGGTCCGAACCTTCGATGTTAACGTAGATCAGTTCCCGTTCTTCATCTTCCTGGTAAACCTTCTGGACACTCACCCCTGCCTTAATATCCATTTTTTCAAGCAGTTCCAACACGGTTTCCGTGACCACTTCTTCGACATCTGTCAAATCCAGGTTTACCAGCTCATTCTTGCGTGAGCTTGTTTCTGCTTCAAACATTTCTCCAAAACTAAGATCATCATCATTTTCAAGAGTCACAATATCTTCATCTGTTTCAGCAGATTTATTGGCTTCGGCGCTGGCAACCATTGCGGTCAATTTGATGCGGGCTTGTTTGGAGGCAAAGCGGAATAAATTCCGTTTCCCTTCATCCAAAACTTCAACTTCCACATCCTTTCGTTCGACCCCTAATTGCTCCAGACCCTTCTCAATGGCTTCTTCGACTGTCGGAGCCATTACCTCAAGAGTGGTTTTGTTCTTCGTCATCAGGCACACTCAACTTTCAAAACTGCTCATTTCTTCATCTTTGGGCGTTGGCGTTTCGCAGACGCGCGGGCTGAAGGTTTGCTGACTTTTTCAACAATAACAGGTTCTTCTTCTTCCTCCTCTGGAAGATCAGGTATGACGATGACCGGTTTGCTCGGCTTAGGTTTTGTTTTGATCCAGGGGAAAATCCTCGACCAGTCTGTTTTTCCCATGGCTCCATATTGGGCAATGGTTGCCAGGTTGCTGACCAAAAAATACAGTGCCAGACCCGCTGAGAATTGGTAAGAAATGATACCCATCATGATGGGCATCATCATGTTCATACTATTTGTCATGGCTGCAGTTTGTTCGCTGCCTGGTTCTGTTGGCGGCGTCATTACCCGGGTTTGAACAATGGTGGACAAAACGACCAGAATTGCCAGTACTGGAATTCCGATTCCTGCAACCATCAGACGTTCTGGCTGACCAAGGTCCATCCAGAGGAAGCGATTCTGGATGGGTAATATCTTGTTGGGATCAATGAACGGATACACAATCCGCTCCAGCTTGATCAATTCAAGTGGTGTGCTGGCCATCGCCCGCATAATGCTCTGATAAAGACCAATGATGATCGGTAATTGGATCAGCATTGGGAGACAAGAGCTAAACGGACTGACTCCGAGCTCTTTGTAAAGCTTCATCTGCTCTTCTGCCAATTTTTCCTTGTTATCTTTGTATTTCTCTTGCATTTTCAGATAGCGCGGATTTTTCTGCATCTCCTGCATAGCTTGCGAGGATTTGATCTGTTTGGCAGTCAAAGGGAAAGTAATCAGTTTGATCAGAATGGTAAAGAGAATGATCGCAACGCCAAAATTCTGGACCAGCATCGTGATCAGCAATAAAACATTCGTAAAGGGTTGAACAATCAGTGTATCCCACATAGTCGACCTCTCTATCTCTCAGGGTTAAAGGTCCAGACAGGCTGACCTTGAAAATCAAATGCGTAGACCAGATTGTCCCCGTCAATAGCACCAATAAGGATCAAGTTCTCAGTTACAACTGGCGTGGTGTATACGTTTCCACTAACGATGCGAGACCAGATTGCTTGTTGGTTCATGCCATACATGGTAACCGTGCCATCTTCCAGAGCTGCAACAAAACCCTTACCTTCGACCAGGGCAAGTCCTGCGAACATTGAACCTCCCGCGTTAAACTGCCAGTTTTCAAGTCCTGTTTCTGGTGAAAGGGAGATGATTTTGCCGGTATTGTCGTTGAAAATGACCTGACCGTCTACCAGGATTGGTTCTGACCAGACACTTCCCAAAGTCCCACCGCCATCATATGGCCAGACAATTTCACCACTGAGCCGGTCGATTCTCACGAACTCATTTGCTATACTGCCAACGTAAATTGAATCTGTCTGCGGATCGTAGACAGGTGACGCAATCACAGCCCCGCTGAGAGGTACCTCGCGAATGGTTGTACCATCTGCTTTGTTGAGGAACTCCACTTTATGGTCCTGTGAACTGACAATCACCATATCCTCAACAACCAGCGGCTCAGAGATATAAGCAAATTCACCGGGGTGGGTCCAGACCAGGGTGTTGTTTTCATCGATCGCGTAAATGTTGCGATCAGAATTAGGCGCAATGATCAGGTTGCCTTCTTTGGCAGCCTTACCCTGGTACCAGCCCTTGGCTTCGGTGAAGGTCCACTCAACTGTAGGCATCCCGCTCACGTTGATCTTCAGAAAGTTATTGGCAAAATCACCGACATAGATCGACTCATCATCAATTAAGGCAGGAGCATAGAAAACCTGCTTGATGTTGGACTGATCTGGATAGCGCCAAATGGCTTTCCCTGTCACAGGATCAATTTTATGGACATAATTCAAATAAGATACAAATATTTGATTCTCGCCAGCGCTAATGCCCGGAGTACTTTTAGCCTGCGGGCCCGTTGCACAACCAGCGAGCAATAAGCCCGCCAGGAGAACAATCAACAGAGAACGTAATGATTTTTTGTTCATAAATCTCCTAAGGTACTGGATCAAATCCGCCTTGATTGAACGGATTACAGCGTACTATTCGTTTTACACCCATCCATCCACCTTTCAGCGCGCCATACTTGTAGACTGCCTGGTAGGTGTAATGCGAACAGGTCGGATAAAATCGACAGGTATTCGGGGGCAACGCTTTTGAGAACGTCTTTTGATACACCTTGATCAGGATTAAGATAAGCAGCCGCGGCAGATTGCTAAGCGTTTTTGGCAGATCCGATAATTCCGGATCGCAAGTCTGACAATCATTTCCATTTGTCACTTTGTTCTCATCCATTCTTACTCGTCCGATTACTAATTCGGTTAAACAAATCTTTAACCGCTATATCTACTTCCCTCGGTTCAGCGTAAAGAAGCTTTTTTCTGGCAATCAATATACAATCCATGCCAACTTCGAGTCGTTTCAGATTCTCAATTGCTCTGGGGCGCAATCGACGTCTGCATCGGTTGCGCTGAACCGCCCCTCCCACCGTCCGGCTTGCAATCACCGCGTATCGAATGATCTGGAAGTCATTGGGTTTCATCACAAGAATTGCCAGCGAATTCGCTACTGATTCTCCCTCTTGTTTGACCTTTTGGATTACCCTGGGGTCTTTAAGGTGTATGATCGAAAGCCCGGTGATCGACCTGACCTCCATCCTGCCGCGATTTACCAGCGAACGCGCTTGACGTGGTTGTTAGACTTGGTGGTGAGCTGATAGCGCCCACGCAGGCGGCGGCGCTTCAAAACTTCCCGACCGTCACTCGTGGACATACGAGCACGGAAGCCATGCACTCGCACACGGCGGCGAATTTTTGGTTGATAAGTTCTTTTTGTAGACATTACAATTCCTTTCAGAAACCTGTTACGACTGTTTTGGCATGCTGTAACAGATATGTATTAATGTGGTTAGTCAATAAAGTAACCTAATAATTCTACCCTAATCAACCTAATCGTCAAGTGAAAACCGCTTTATGAAAACCGGTTCATGATCGGTTAATGAAAATTGGTTCATTTTTTAGCCTTTTAGCCGCTGTCTTCAGCCCTTTTAACTTATAACATGGGCGATGATTTTGCCAGTGGCGGTTAATTCATCCAGCTGCACATCCATGATCCGATTATGAAGATTTTCCTCTGATGGCACAAAAACCTTGAGGAAATCCTCGCTCCAACCCTGCCAGACCAATTCTTCCTGGTATTCAATCTTTCCTTTATTTTTTCCTTCAAACAAAACCTGGGCAGACTCTCCCAATCTGCGGCTTATAAAAGCCATTTCAGATTCATCAAGAACCTGGCGGACCAAAGCTGTTCTCTCGCGACGGATTGAATGTTGAACTTGTTCCGACATACTGAAAGCTGCCGTCCCCTGTAAGGCTGAGAAAGGAAACACGTGCCCCCCACTGAACTGGCACTCTTCAATAAATTCAAGAGATTGGTGGAACAATTCCTCCGTTTCTCCAGGAAATCCGCATATGATATCTGTAGTGATCGCAAAGTCTTTTTTTTCATTCCTGATCAACGCAAGCATTTCCCGAAACCTGGCCGTATTCATGGGCCGGTTCATTTTCCGTAGAATTTCATCCGAGCCCGACTGCAGCGGGATGTGCAAATGCGGGCTAAGCCGTGGGTTTTCGAAAAGTGAAATTAGCTCAGGGCTTACATCCCAGGGTTCGATGGATGAAAGGCGTATGCGTGGAATTTCAGTCTGATCCAACAGTGTTTTCACCAAATCGCTGATCGATTGCCTGGGCAGAAGATCTTTTCCCCACGAGCCAAGCTGCACTCCCGTGAGGACGATTTCTTTAACGCCCAGATTATGCAGCTTCCTGCTATAAGCGATCACGCTATTCGCGTCGGTACTGATCGAATGCCCCCTTGCAACCTGGGTCAAACAATAGGCACAACGGTTGTCACAACCATCTTGCACTTTAACAAAACCCCGGGTTCTATTCCTCGAGCCTAGATTTGGCCGATAATCACCAGACCCAAAAACCTCTGGCGAGGCTTTCCCTATCAAGTCCACCAGGATTTGTTCTTTTTGGGTGTTATCGTATGCCTGGTCCATCATTTGCTGCCGCTCAATTGATGTGTCTTTACTGGTGCTAACCCAACAGCCAGTGCCAATCACATGTGCGTTTGGATAAAGTGCTTTATGATGCCTCAACATTTTCCGCGAGTCTGCGGAAGCTTTTGCTGTCACACAGCACGTATTAATGACAATCTCATCGGCTTCTTCAGGGTTCGGGACTACCTCCACACCAGATTCTGTCAGCGAAAGCGCGAGATGTTCTATTTCCGCCTGATTAAGGCGGCAACCAACCATGTTAAGAAAAACTTTCATCTACGGCTTGGTAACAATAAACTGATTGAATATAAAAGATCCTGCTCCGTCCTGGCCGGTCTCTGCAAAGATGCCCACATCGCCTTGCGTAAGCTGATCATCGTCAGCACTGACTGCGAGCTTACCGTTTACCGATAAACTTAACGTATTCCCAACACAGGAGACCTCGAGCAAGTTTGTCCCATCATTCTGGATCACATCGTGGTTGTAGCTCATTTTGCCGTCAGGCAGAGCGCCGCTTTCCCCGTTGACTACCTTGACGATGCCCGTGTATCCATCAGGCGTGACAAAAAACCGATAATGGTTTTGATTGTCCTGGTAACGGCAAACAATGCCAAGGTAAGAATCATTGCTGCCCGTTAGCTTCTGGGTTTCGACCTGGACCTTTATATCGCTAAACTGCAAACCTGTGGTAGAAATGGATCTTCCACCTTTGTGGTTGATCGAGATCAAGTATCCTTCACTGGAATAGCCCTTCAGTTCATATACGTTGTTGACAATTTCCCAGCCCGTTGTGTCATCACTGAAATCATCCTCCAGCAAGATCTCACCACTGGACTTCCAAGGCAGCTTATCCTGGCTGACTTGAAGTTTTTGAATCGATGAACAGCTATTGAGAAGAACCAGGCAAATAACCAAAAGTAGGAATAAGCGCGTTTGTTTCACAAATTAATCATACCAGAAAAGTTTGGGGTTTCGTGCCTGAAAAACAACACCCCGCCATGCCGTGTGCTGGGGGGTTTTGAACCTGCAATAGCAGGATGGTCCTACTACCAGGATCGATCTTGACTTTTGTCTATCATGTCACCTGGATAAGGTCAGACCTTTTTCGTTCGTGTTGGTACAAAACTGAATATCAGCATCACGAACACAGCAGGGTATTTACCTTATACCACATTTTTGGATTAAGCTTACTTTCATCCTCAACAACTGTATAATCTATCAGTGAGAAGTGAGGTGAAAACCATGCTCAAGCGTTTGTTTATTGCTATCGATCCTGAACCAGCCCTGCTAGATACGATTTTCAGGCTGATTTCGACCATTAAGCGTGAATATCCAGTGGAAGGTATGCGCTACACAGCCCCACAAAACCTGCACCTCACCTTATTGTTTTTAGGGGATACCGACGAAAATTTAATTCCGAAAATTGGAAACAGACTGGATGAGATCTGTCAGAATTTCACAGAGTTTGACCTCGAGTTTGCCAATCTTGGTGCCTTTCCTTCCCGGCATAACCCCCGCATTCTCTGGCTCGGAGTAAACAATCCTGAGCCTGTCAGCGTACTGGCAAAAGCGATAATCCACGATTCTGGTCTGGTTGTCGCACCTGAAAAAGACCAGTTTTCTCCTCACCTGACCCTTGGCAGAGTTGCTGAGAATGCCCGCGGGGTTTCTGGAGAGGTGTTTTCCAGACTTTTTGCCAAACTAGGCAATGTAAAAGCAGGGTCAACCAGAATCCGGGAAGTGCTTCTATACCAAAGCGTCCTCAAACCTGGCGGTCCGGAATACACTGTACTAAGTCGCCATGCTCTCAAAAAACTGTGCTAAACTTCCTTCAGTGAGGTGAAAACTGGAACCAATAATCTTAGCTCGCAGGATCGCACAAATTCTTGAAGACAAACTCGCAGAAAATATTCTGCTTCTTGACCTCAGCGGTATCTCTGACTTTACAGAATCTTTTGTAATCGCTAACGGCACCAGCGAAAGAATGCTGCAAAGTCTGGCTGACTATGTTCGTGAAATTATTAAACCAGAAACCGGATTAAGCCCTGTTGTAGAAAGCAGTGGTCAATCCGGCTGGATAGTATTGGACTATGGCTATGTAGTGGTTCACTTGCTGAGCCCCGAAATGCGGGATTATTACGACCTCGAAGGCATGTGGCAGAAAGCCAAAGTCGTGCTCAGCGTCCAGTAAACCTGCAATCTAGATGAATTCTTCCATGATCTCCTGCGCATGCTCCGCGGGTTTTACTTTATCATAGATCTTCACAAGGTTACCTTCTTCGTCAATGAGGAAAGTAGTGCGGTTGATGCCGTAATACTCTCGACCCATGAACTTCTTTAATCCCCAGACACCATACATTTCACTGACTTTGTGATCTGGGTCGGAGAGTAAAGGAAAGGGCAGTTGATACTTTTCTTGGAATTTGGCATGTGATTCCGCGGAATCAGCGCTTACACCCAGGATAACAATATCGTTTTGCTTGAATACTGAATAATTGTCCCTGAAACTGCAGGCTTCGGCAGTGCATCCTGGGGTATCATCTTTTGGATAAAAATAGAGAACGAGGCGTTTTCCGCGATAGTCTGAAAGTTTGTGCAGTTCCCCATTTTGATCGCTGAGTTCAAATTCCGGGGCTGGTTTGTTTATTTCTAAAGTCATATCTTCCTCCATGGCTTATTTGGTAAGTAAAGGATACGCCAAAAGATAGATCAAAGAAAAGAACTGTACAATCGCCAGGGCTCTTAATAATCGCCAGTTTGGGCGCATTCCTGCTGCCATTTGCTCTAAAAAGAACACCTCCACCCCACTCACAAGGCTGAGTAACAGTGTTGGCCAGTTCCGGGACCACGTATTGCTGGCTGCCAAGTAAGCCAGCAAACTAACATAAGTCAGTATCCCCAAACCATGGTGAAACTTAAGCGCTTTTTCCCAACCGACCGAAGCAATGAAGTGATTGTTCCTGGAAGAGCTGTTTTGATCATAGTCAGAAAACAAAAGCGTAATCGCGGAGGTTGCATATAGGAAAAAAATTGGCATCCAAAGCAGGAAGAGCAGATAAGAAAACGAATACTCCTGGATTGAACTTCCGAGAAGGAACATTAATGGAGATACTACGAAACCTTCAAACAGCCACGACATCGAATTAAACCAGAGGCGGCTAAATCTACCCATGGATAAAAACATTACAAACGCAAGGGCAGTCAGAAATAATAAGTTGCTGCCGATGAGCACTTCAGCCTGAAGAAGAAGATAAAGGCCGATAAAAATTACAAAAAAACTTCCAAAAATCAATACCTGAGCTGTTGAAGATTGATTTTTCCCGGCGGATCTGACCCTGGTGAAAGGATTAACCCGGTTGGAGGTCAGGTAGAGCTGGATTACCTGCAGTAGGTAAAAAGCATAATAGATCATCAAACCTGCTGCCAGGCTAAGGAAATGGATCGAATGGCCGGACGAGCTGGCGATCACCACTCCCAGCAAATAACTGGCAGTCGCAGAAGCAGCGAAAAACCAATTGAAGCTTAGTTTAATCTTTTGCATTTAAATATTTTAACATGCCTCAGCCCTGAAAAACCAGGTGATATAATTTTTTGTGATGATGAAAAAATGGCTTGTTTTGCTCCTGGTCTTTTTTCTCCTTGAAAGTTTTGGTGCGCAGGGTATTTCTCCCGCTGAGACTCCACAACAAAATCAACTCTATGTAGCCAATACTGAAGCTCTTTGCTCTTATTACGGTTACACCAACTGTTTTTTCAACGATAGTACTGATCTGCCAGAGTCCAACGCCTTGACAAAAGCTGTTAAATTCGCCCGAGACAACAATCTCACTGATGCAACCATCAACATTCTCTCTCACTATGAGATCAACAGCCATCCCATCCAGGTTGATTTTCCGGTTACCATTATCGGTAAAAATGGTGGCTGGATCAGCACCTCCACCAGTGACTGCAGCCGGCCCATGTTTGTCATTTCAGCCCAGGCTACCATTCGCGATATATCCCTGAATGACGGCGCTTGTAACAGCCCATCAAGGGATTTGTTGGTCGTGAACAGCCCCTCACCTGTCATGATTGAACACAGCACCTTCAAAGATGGAAACACCGCTATTTCTTACCAGGCAGGCGCAGGGGATCTGACCGTGCAATTCAGTCATATAAACAACAATCAAGTTGCCATCAACCGTACCAATCCTGATCCAGATGCAAATTTGCTTGTGGTGGCTAACAATATCACTTCAAGTAGCACTTCTGCGCAGGTCTCTTGCGCCGGCAACAGCTCTGTGGATCACAACTTCTGGGGTACAGGTGTGTTGCCAAGTCAGTCCGCCTCAGGCTGTGGAGCAGATGATACAAAACGGCTCGCTGCCCCAATCGTCACGGAAACCACTGGCGTCGCTGCCCGCTTGTTGAGCCTGACAAACACTCTCCCTGCTGCTGATTTTTATGGTTTTAAAGCCAGCAGTTCCATTCCCGTCGGCTTATACGTGGTCAACCATGGGGACTCAGCCCCTTTTAGCAGTACCGCTGGCAGTCCTTATAATTGTAGTAATTTTTTTGATGTTTTTCTTCCACCTTCAGCGTCTCCTGGCGCAATCACTCTTTCCTTTGCTTATCGTGATACCAATGATTGTGCTCCAATCATCCAATCAGCTGCCTATTGTGGTTCCGGAAATCAGACCCGTTTCCCGTTGCTTTGGTATGACCCAAAAACCCGAGTGACAGATAAATGGGATAAAACCGGCGATAAACCCCAATCCTCAGCGGGAAGTATTTACGCCGGTCAGGAAACCACTTGTCGAACAGCTTCGAAAACCATTGAGGTTATCATCGACAACAATGGTCGTCCCGATCTGTTGAACGACCTGTTCTTTACACCTTTCGTGATCGGTTATGAGCAAGCGGGGATACTCTCCTTTACCGCCTCAGCCACGACAAGTGCGATCAATCTGAATTGGACGACCGTTACTGAAGTAAACACACTCAATTTTCACATTGTGCGCTCAACCACCTCCGATGGCACCTATGAAAAAATCTCTGGCGATATAGCAGCTACAGGTTCACCTGTTTCTGGCAGCAGTTACAGTTTTTCAGATTCCACTGCGGTGACAGGGCAAACCTACTATTACAAACTCGTAGTTATCAATTCTGACGAATCTCTGCAGCAGATGGTTGGTCCGGTCAGTGCATCGATTTCACCTTTAACCACCCCAACACATACCGCTACCGCGACAAAAACCCCCACGCGCACTGCTACCAACACCTTGACACCAATTTACCGCAGCCCAACGCCATTCCGCACTGCCACTTCCGCCTTCAGGACCGGAGTCCCTGAAGATCCGACATTAGTTCTACCTACACCCATTGACACTGGAACTTCAACCATCAAGCCGTCGTCCGATCTCAGCCTGACGCCAGAAGGCACACCTCCTCCAACCTCCAAGCCTTCCCGTACACCAACGCTCACTGTTTCAGGAACACCAAAATCTGGATTGCTTGAAAGAACCGACCGCTATTCAGGTCAAAAACAAGTGTCATTCTATCTGGGTGGAGTGGCTGTGTTGATCCTGCTTGTGCTCCTGGCAGTTTACATCCACCGTAAATACTGATTTTTTGACTTTTGGATTTTAGTATGCTATTCTATGCCCATTCTTAATAGGGTAAGCCTGATATGTTAAAAGAACGCGTCTCAGAAAATGTCTACTGGTTCCAAAGTGAAGTCTATGCGCAAGTAACTGCAGGAACCGTTGTTGGACCGCAATGGGCAGTTCTGATCGACACCCTCATGCCATCAGAAACACCGCTCATTCGCAATTTCATCGAATCGCAGCTTATGGTCCCGGTCAAGTACATCATTAATACCCATCACCATGCGGATCATTCTTGGGGCAACTGTATTTTTCCGAATGCCAAGATTATCGGCCATCAACAATGCCGCGACTTAATGCTCGAGAAAAGCACGTCAGCCTTGGCTGAAGCCGGACAGGAAAACCCCATTTTCCGCGATATCTGCATTTCGCCACCCCAAATCACTTTCAGTTCAGGAACTTTGACGCTCCGAATTGGGAAGAAACAACTTCAGATTTTTGCTACCCCTGGTCATTCTGCTGATAGCATTTCGGTTCTTCTGGAAGATGAACGAATTTTGTTTGCAGGCGACGCGTTTATGCCGGTGCCGTACTTCGTCGGTGGAGATATAGAAGTTCTGGCGCAATCAATTTCCCAAATCGGTAACATGGGGTTGGAGAATATCATTCAAGGTCATGGCGACATCATTCTGCGAGGCGAAATCGAGGAAGTAAAAAAACAAAACCTCGAGTACCTGAAAACCCTTCAGAAGATTGTAAAAACTGCGATGCGACGCCGAAACCCATTGGAATTTCTCTCAGCGCAAGACATCGAAGCTGCCGGAAAACACCGTGTCAGCCTGGGTGGTCTGGCGCAGGAATTGCACATACGCAACCTGCAGTGGCTCTATTACCAGGAGATCAGAAAACTCGAGGCTTAGGCAAGGCTCACGACAATAAACATAATGACTATCAACCCCACCATTAGCAGTGGTTCGATTAGTTTTCGCCAGGTCAGAGGACCTTCAATCACCATCAACGAGGTCAGAATATATAGCACTCCGCACACAATCAGACCGTTTTGGATTGGTTTCAAAAAAAGGTAATACATAGCCCCCGCGAGTTCCGCGCACAACACCGCACAAACAAGCACCATTGAAAACGCGCCTTTACCATTTGTCCGCAGGTGGATGGTTCTGTATGCGACGAACCCGGCTGCAACCAATATCAGAACCGCCTGAATATACATTCTCAACCGGGAAGCGGCAAGCGAAATCGTGAAAGCTAAAAAAAGACCAAATGCCAGGCTGATCAGAAGTGGAGCCACAACTTGATGAGTTTCTCCCTTGGGACTAAGCACGCGGTATTCTGCATTCAGGATTACTCCAGTTATCAGCAAACTTGATCCAAGAGTAAACCACCAAATTAGATTCCTTTCCAGTTGAATTAACAAAGTACTTGTGATCAATGTTGCCAGGCTCGGAAGCACAACATTAGGGATCAATACCCAGGGAATACCTTCTTTTTTCTCAAGATCAGGGATTGTGGCAAATAACCAAAAACATCCCCCGACGCAAAGCAGCATCAACACCACTGGAACCAACCCAATCACACTAAAGTTAATCATGAAACCGAAAAGATTCGTACCAGAAGTGAGCGGCTCTCGAGGAAACAGGTACAAAGCAGCAAAAAACGTTGCCAGGGTCGCAAGAATAATGCTAAAGCGGTTTATATAACGAATATCCGGTCGTTGATCGATCATTTTTTGTATTCTATCACCGCTGGAATGGGAGCTGAATGAGAACTGCTTTTCTGTGAAAAAAGTCAGGAGGCTCATCAGGAGATACCGACAAGACGGCAGTAAAAGGCTGGTGTTGCTGCAGCGTGGAAAGCCATGTAGTCGAAAGCTAAAAGAAGAGCTGGCAGCACAAATCAGACGGTTTATCCATCAGCCGATCATGGCGGGCTTCAAGCCGACCTTCCTGGGGAAAAAATTGGCAATAGCCAGCTGTATAAAGGTATGCAAAGAAACTTTACGCAGGCTGACGCAATCTTTGCATAGACTGGTTGTACCAATAGTTTTCTCATTGAA
>JAXGPH010000020.1:0-28406 GCA_040767065.1 Anaerolineaceae bacterium
GTGAAGGGCTGGGGGTGGGGGTTGGCAGTGGTGTCTTCGTCGGCGGCAGAGGAGTGAAGGTGGCGGTTGCCGGCGGGGTGACCTGCAGCAGCAATTTCTCCCCCGGGTAGATCACGCTCGAAGCGTTGAGGTAATTCCATGCCATCAAGTCAGTTGCGGAGATCCCATACAAACTGGCGATCCATGCCAGGTTCTGCCCTTCGGTGACTATATGGTAATACCTGCCATCTGACGCCGGGGTGAGCTTTTGCAGCGGCGTGAGCGGCACGGGAGTGGGTGTGGGGGTCTGATCCGGACCTTTTATCAGCAGTTTCTGCCCGATCTGAAGCGGCGTTTCCAAGGTGATGCCATTGAGCTCCACCAACCTATTGACTGAAACCCCGTAAGCCTCGCCGATTTTTGACAGGTTCTGGTACGCCTCCACCACATGCACAATCCGCCCATCGCTATCCGGGGTGGCGATAATCACATTCCCCATTGGTGTTGGGGTTGCCAGCGCGCGTGAATTTGGACCAGCAATCTGCAGCGCGTCTCCGGTCTGCAGCACGTAACTTTCGGGCAGGTTATTCCAGCGCAAAATGTCCTTGATGGTCACCCCATAAGCCACTGCGATCGACCAAAAGCTCTGCCCTGGCTTGACGATGTGCAAGTAGTTGCCGTTTTCATCCGGCTCCACCAACTCTACCGGGGTCACGATACCAGGCACAAATGGCGTTTGCCCGGGGATGGGGGTTACACTCCCGGGAGGGGCGGCTTCGCAAGGCACACCAGAGATATAGGCAGCTTGCAGAATGAAATAGGTCATGCCGTTGCTGGCTTTGGCAGTGCCTGCGCCGACATGGCAGTAGTAAGGCTGAGTGGCAGGGCGCATATGGTCGTAATCCGCCCACATCAGCATGATCTGATCGATGGTGGCGCTGTCGCTGGCGATCGCAAAGTTTTCCGTGGCGAAGACAGTGCCGCCCCCGCCATAACCTGCCGCTGCCAGGCGTCCTTTAACGTCTCCGATGTGCCACGAAAGCAATTCATCCGCCATGATTTGGGCAGTGCCTTGCGCCACGGCGTCAATGATGGGATGTTCGATCAATGCTGGCAGACCGTTGGACATTCGCAGGACGTTCATCGCCGCAATCAGCTCGTAGGCGCTAACGCTCTGCAGGGGTGCCTCGGCATCTTTTGCTTCTGTTGCCAGGTTCGGCTTTGCGGCACTGACTGCCAGAACCAGAAGGCACAGGAGAAAGAGGGTGTTCTTCCACAATTTTTGCATGTAATTTATATACCATAATTTGTAGAATTCAAAAATTCAACTGCGGTGACGATAATTCCAATCATTACAAGCTCCGAAGAAATTGCTCTATTTACCGGGACGCGTGAAAGGGACATGGCAATCTGACTTTTTGATGGATGTGAAAGAACAAAGACAAATCCCATGGCGGTCGCTTCGTTCCCTTGCGATGATGATGTTGCGGAAGGTATTGTTTATGGCGGATTGGAAACACGGAGAGGTTACATATGATGTATCGTGAAGCGGAACGGGACACCCTATCCGCTTCGCTACCAGGGCAGGGCCGCGTTCCCTACGACATGCGGAACGGGACAAGCCGTTCGCCCAACTTACTTTGTTCGCGAAGGATAGAACAACGATCTTATCTCGTCATCGTGAGCCTCTTTTGCGCGGCGATCTGCATTGAATCCGTCATCGCGAGCCTCTTTTGCGCGGCGATCTGCCTTTTAATCCTTTACTCTCATATATTCCGCAAGACAAACTACAGACTGCCACGCCCCTCCCATGAGGTAGCTTAGATGCCCTGCCAGAATCGGGGCTCGCAGTGACGGTCATACAGACTGCCACGCCCTTACAGATTTCTTTCCTGTTGAGGATATAAGCTTTGCAAAACATTCCCGGGTTCAGTTTGTTGCAACATACTTGGAAACACGGCAGGCATAAAAGGTCATTTAGACTCACCTATGGCACCATGTTAAACCCCCCTGCAGGAGAGGCATGATACCTTTGAGCTGGCTCTGGAAAATGTAAGGCAACAAACTTGGAAAAGAATATCCCATGATTATTATCGGAAAAAATCGCATGGAAGCGCTTGGGGATGTAGCGGAAACAGAAGACCTTATCCGCTGGGCTGCCGATATGATGGAACAAAACAACAGGTATCACAAACCGCTTGGATCTGACCCGCTGGAAGGGCTCAGGCTCGACTGGCAATATGGCGGCGGTTGCTATAGTCTGCCCCTCTACATGCACGAACAAGTGAAAAACAAAGTGAAACAGGCATAATCTGTGCATCCCAAAGTAAAATAAACCAGGTCGGATTGAAAAACCTGGTTTATTTAGGAGGAACGATCTTATGCTCAGATTACTCAGCCGCTTGTTGACGATTGTGGGAACAGTCAGCCTGCTGTGGCTGGCGTACGGCTTGATCGGTGGTGAGCCAATCCCGAATTATGTGATCATCGGGGTGTTGCTGTTGGTCCTGGGGGTGCTTTTTAAGGATCGCGGACCCGCCCTATCAAATCCAGGAAATAATCCGACTCCCCAAAGTAAAAGCCGGGACAAGCATCAGTCCTGGATCTCAAGGGATGAGTAAGGATTGTTCAGAGAGGAAGTGACATGACAGAAGACAGAAAAGTGAAGATTCTCAGTACGTTATCACTGACCGACTTGCAGGTGGAACGGATCAAGGCAGTTGATCATCAGATTGAACTCCACCGGTACGGGCGCAAAGACGCAGCGCGCATTCCGGTGGAATTATGGCGGGAAGTTGAGATTCTGCTGACCAGCGGCATACCCTTACCCCCTGCCGACCAAACCCCAGCCTTGAAGTGGGTACAGTTTTCTTTCGCGGGCGTGGATAAAGCCTTTCAGCAGGAGGTTTTTCTTCGCGGTGGAATACAACTTACCAGCGCCAGTGGAACAATGGTGAGCCAGATGGGCGAATACGTGATCATGGCCTTGCTGATGCTGGGGCATAAGGCTCCGGAGATGTTCCGTTTTCAGCAGCAGAAAATTTGGCATGAGCACCGCATAGAAAAACTGGAACCAATTGAACTGCGCGGCAGCATAGTGGGTATCGTGGGGTATGGGTCCATTGGGCGGGAGGTTGCGCGGCTTCTGTATCCCTATGGCGCAAAAGCCCTGGCAACCAAACGCGACGTCATGCATCCGGAGGACGATGGCTACGTTCCGGAAGGATTGGGAGACCCGCAGGGGAATTACTTCGACCGCCTTTATCCAAACGAAGCCCTGAACGCCATGCTGAAAGAGTGTGACTTTGTAGTTGTTTCACCCCCACTAACTGATGAAACCTATCACTTGATCTCCACCGAACAATTTGCGGCGATGAAACCCGGCGCATTCCTGGTGAACGTCTCCCGCGGACAAGTGGTGGACACGAATGCTTTGATCGAGGCTGCCAGGTCTGGCAGGTTAGGCGGGGCAGTGTTGGACGTATTCGAGGAAGAGCCGCTTCCCGCGGAGAGCCCATTGTGGGGTTTGCCGAACGTGGTTATCACTCCGCATATCGCCGGTATCAGCAAGCGAAACATGGACACCTTGGTGGACTTGTTTGTCACAAACCTCGGTCGGTACCTCAAGGGTCAGAAATTGTACAACCTGATCGATCCTGAACAAGGATACTAATGGTGATGGGGTTAGCGAAAGTGCCAGAAATAGCTGCCGCGCCTATGCGGCAGCTATTATTTTTCTATATAACAGTTGTCAAGGCAATTTAGAAATGTCCTATTCGGTTGATAAAGTGTTCAGTACAGGTTTGCCATTTATCTTTTTTCCATAGGTCCTCCAAGGATGGTCATAAGCAGGCGGCAACGGGTTTGGACTCTCTGATTTGGAAGAGACAACCGCATCTTGCTTGGATCTTTGCTTCACAGAACGGTTGTATTTGCCAGATCCCCGTTTCTTCGTAGTGGCAAGCCCCGTGCCGGCGTAGTGCCAGGCTCCCGTGCCGGTGTAGTGGCAACCCCCGTGCCGGCGTAGTGGCAGGCCCCCGTGCCTGCCATTTGGACCAGACGAAAAACGGTCAACCATACCAATTTGATATTTTTGAAAGAACCATTAGTCCCTGACAATTCAACTTGTGTCAATTCAACTTGTGTCAAGGCAATTTGTGTCAGGGCAATTTTGCCACTAATTCTATATAACAGAACAAAAGTTCTAGACAATATGGTAGAATAAATTTATGGATCTGTTTGATCATTCCTTGGAAGAACAGCTGAAGCAGCAGGCCCCATTAGCGGCTCGCATGCGTCCGCGCACGCTCGATGAAATCGTCGGGCAGGGGCAGGTCCTGGGGGAAGGCAGCCTGCTGAGGAGGGCGATTCAGGCTGACCGCTTGTTTAGCTCGATCATCCTTTACGGTCCTCCTGGAACCGGCAAGACCACCCTGGCACGCGTGATCGCCAACACCACGCAGGCGCATTTTGAGAGCCTGAGCGCCGTGCTGGCAGGCGTAGGGGACCTGCGCAAGTCGATCGAAGCAGCTACTGAAAGGCGCCGGCTCTACCGCACCCGTACCATCCTTTTCATCGACGAAGTCCACCGCTGGAACAAAGCTCAGCAGGACGCGCTTTTGCCGCACGTGGAAAGCGGTCTGATCACCCTGATCGGCGCAACCACCGAGAACCCCTATTATGACGTTATCAAAGCATTGGTGAGCCGCTCGAGGATCTTCGAGCTTCAGCCTCTTTCGCAGGAGGATATTCTGACGCTGCTCAAGCGAGCTCTGGCGGACCCATTGGTGGGCTACGGCAAGCGCCAGGTGAAAGTGGATGAGGAAGCTTTGCGGCACCTGGCGGATGTGGCAGGCGGGGATGCCCGCAACGCGCTCAACGCGCTGGAGCTGGCGGTGGAAACCACGCCGCCTGAGGGAGAGCAAACGCACATCACGCTGGAAGTTGCGCAGGAGTCGATCCAAAGGCGTGCGATCCTCTACGACAAGACCGACGACCAGCACTACGACACCATCTCGGCATTCATTAAGTCAGTCCGGGGCAGCGACCCCGACGCGGCGCTCTATTGGATGACCAAGATGCTTTTAGCCGGGGAAGACCCGCGTTTCATCCTCCGGCGTCTGATCATCCTCGCCAGTGAGGATATCGGCATGGCTGATCCCAACGCGATGCTGGTGGCTAATGCCGCCGCGCAGAACTTTGAATATATCGGCATGCCCGAAGGCTGGTATCCGATCGCCCAGGCGGTCATCTATCTGGCCACAGCGCCGAAGTCCAACTCGGTTGGGGCATATTGGGAGGTCCAGGACGAGATTAGCCGCAATGGGGCTGGCATGGTGCCAGTTCCTCTGATGGATGCCAGCCGCGATGCCAAGGGCTTTGGGCATGGGCAGGGGTATCTCTATCCTCACGCTTTCGATGGTCACTGGGTTGGGCAGCAATACCTGCCAGACGAATTGGTAGGAAAGCACTTTTATCATCCCTCCGACATTGGCTATGAAGCCCAGGTGGCTGAGCGGCTCAAACGCTGGCGCGAGGACCAAGCCAAAGCACTTGGCAAAACCAACGCCGAAGGCGACGATGTCATCTCATCCCCGGATTCTACGTCGCTGGATCAGTAAAGGAAAGGCAATTTAAGAAAAAAGCCTTTTATTCCCTCAAAAAAGGGCTGTTTTGGGTGGTTTTCCAACCTTTTTGAACCAAAATCGCCACTTTTAGCTCCATTATTCTGATACTTATACAAGTATCTTCTGTTTTTTAATTTCACTCATTGGGTGAAATAAATTGGGTGAAATATCCCCACGAATAAAGATCCTATGTTAATATTGAAATAAAGAGTATTTTTGCAGTAAAGGATGTTGAATTGATCCATAAATTTGATTTTTCAGCAAAGAGTCTGGCATCAAACGCGACATTGTTTCTATTGCTTGAAAGCGCAAAGGCCAATGGGATTTTCTAATCTAATTAATCCCAGACTTGTATTTGATCGCCCACCGACCAACAAAATCACGATGAATCACATCAAGACGATGTTCCGCGACCACTATATCGGGATCGATAGACTGGTTGTTTTATGGCAATTCATTAATTTGGGATCATATGGGATCAATCCTTGCGATGGCGGATAAGCACTCGGAAACAGCTTTATTTTGTTCTTGTACAACAAAGTTTGCACAACAAATGAAAAAAATTGACTTTGAGGACTATGGTCATAATCAGATCGCAGCAACACTTTTCATGGAGGAAAACGCATGAGTCGAGAAGAAATAATTCGGATAAAAGACATCAAGAAAAATTATGGTCCTATTGAAGCCGTCAAGGGGATCAGTTTTTCTATTCGAGAGGGGGAATTCTTTTCGCTACTTGGTCCAAACGGTAGCGGGAAGACCACCACTATTAGTATGATTTGTACGATCCTTAGTATGGATGCAGGTAGTGTTGAGATTTGTGGCTACCGTGTTGGGCAGGATGATAAAAAAATTCGAAGGATGTTAGGCGTGGTCTTTCAAAATAATCGACTGGACTCTGTGCTCACTGTACGAGAGAATCTGGAAATCCGCGGGAGACTCTATGGCTTGCCAAAACCAACCCTTGAGAATCGGATTGAGGAATTGCTCAATGTTACTGGTGCTGCAGACCTAGTGAAAAGAAAATATGGCACGCTTTCGGGAGGGGAAAAAAGAAAAATTGATATTGCCAGAGCTTTGATCCACTCGCCTAAAATATTACTGTTGGATGAACCCACAACCGGGTTAGACCCTGAAAGCCGCAGCAAGATCTGGCAAATGGTGACCAATCTTAGAAATGAAGAAAATGTCACGATCCTATTAACCACACACTATCTGGAGGAGACGAATGAGTCGGATCATGTGGTTGTACTGAATGAGGGACGCGTGCAAGTTGCTGGCAAACCGAGCGAAATCAAGGATCGCTATAGCCACAACTTTCTCATTATTCATACAAACCATAAGGAAAAACTCGAAGTTATGCTTAATGATCAAAAAACAGCTTATGATTATCGAGACGGTATGTTTTTTATCCCATTGAAGAACACAAAAGAAGCTATTTCAATTATCAATGATTGCCAGGATCTAATTGAATCTTATGAAGTCAAACAAGGCACTATGGATGATGCCTTTATGAGTATTGTGCGGGAGGCATGAAAATCATGACAACTCTTATCCAACGCAATTTAAAGTTGTTTTTTAAAGACAAAACGGTCGTTATGTTCTCGCTTTTGAGCACATTGATTGTACTGGGACTATACATTATCTTTTTGGGTCGGCTGACCTTTGAGGAGCTGGCAAATTACCCTGGTGTAGACCTTCTGACGGGGGCTTGGGTTATGTCTGGTATTCTCGCAATAATCCCTGTCAATTCCTCTTTAGGAGCGCTTTCTGCTATGCTTGTGGATAAAGAAAAGGGAACTTACGAAGACCTTATCATGACTCCACTTTCCAGATTACAGATCATTGGAGGTTATGTATTCAGTACATTTTTGACAACACTCGTTCTTTCGGTAATTGTTCTCATCGCCACCGAGATATATCTGGTTTCTCTAGGTGGAACTTTGCTCTCCTTGGGAGCTTTGTCAGACATCTTGTTTAAGATCATTCTCAACACGCTGGTTGCTACTTTAATTCTGTTTTGCATTTCTCTGTTCTTTAAGAGCCTAAACGCCTACTCCCTATTTAATTCCATATTAGGAACATTGATCGGTTTTCTGGCTGGTATCCTTATTCCAATTGGAGAATTGTCAAGTGTGTTTCAAACGGTTGTAAAGGTTTTTCCATTCTCACACTCGGCGTCATTATTCAGGAGGATATTGATGGAAGAACCCATTAAAACTGTTTTTGAATGGGCAGAACCAAGCACAGTACAAAATTTCAGGCAAACGATGGGAATCGATCTCATGTTTAATGGCAGCCCTATCACAGATTCGGCAAGCATCCTTTACCTTATTATTTCTGGTATGGTTTGTTTGGCTATCAGCATAGTGCGCATAAAACGAAAGGCTTGAATGAGGAATGTCAAGGCAATTTAGAAATGTCCTATTGCTGGCAACTTAGAAATGTCCTATTCGGTTGATAAAGTGTTCAGTACAGGTTTGCCATTTATCTTTTTTCCATAGGTCCTCCAAGGATGGTCATAAGCAGGCGGCAACGGGTTTGGATTCTCTGATTTGGAAGAGACAACCGCATCTTGCTTGGATCTTTGCTTCACAGAACGGTTGTATTTGCCAGATCCCCGTTTCTTCGTAGTGGCAAGCCCCGTGCCGGCGTAGTGCCAGGCTCCCGTGCCGGTGTAGTGGCAACCCCCGTGCCGGCGTAGTGGCAGGCCCCCGTGCCTGCCATTTGGACCAGACGAAAAGCGGTCAACCATACCAATTTGATATTTTTGAAAGAACCATTAGTCCCTGTCAATTCAACTTGTGTCAAGGCAATTTGTGTCAAGGCAATTTTGGCACTAATTCTTGAATGAGGAATAAGGTGGGATGAGAAGCGTTATATACTTACCTTAGGTGAGGTGTTACCCATTTTTTCACACGAAGTGACATCAAAATAAGGTGGGATCCCATTCTCGACGGTCTCCTGAGTGCGAAGCCTCCCTGTGGGACCCCGCGGGGTAGTTGACTGCCAGGTCTTCAATTTCCTTATCACATAGAGCAATGGGGACCTTCGATCAAGCCTTTTTAATGTCTCTGACCTTGAAAAAACACCAAAAAAGGCGGGACCTTTTGAGACCCCGCCTAGTTTGAATTTCTTTTGTTTAATTGACAGCTGTGTCATCCGGATAGTTAGCGAGAGCGTCGTCGATGCGGTCGAGTACATCGTCTGTGAGCATGTCAACGACATCAAGCGCTTTGAAGTTTTCTTCGAGCTGCTCCAGGCGGCTGGCGCCGGTGATGACTGTGCTGACGTTCGGGTTCTTGAGCAGCCAGGCGATCGACATCTGCGCCAGGCTCACACCCAGGTCGTCCGCGATGAGGGCAAGGTTCTCAACGGCCTGCATGCGGGCAGGGTCGCTGAACATTTCCTTCAGCCATTCAAAGCCAGGCAGGTTGGCACGCGTACCCTCGGGGAAAACTCCACCGCGGTACTTGCCGCTGAGCATGCCCGATTTGAGCGGGCTCCAGGTGGTCGTGCCAAGCCCGAGCTTCTTATAAAGGATGGCATATTCCTCTTCAAACCGGGTCCGGTGCAGCAAGTTGTATTCCGGCTGTTCCATAGTCGGACCAATCAGGTAGTTATCTTCTGCGAATTTTGCCGCTTCCAGAATGCGTTCGGCAGGCCACTCGGAGGTCCCCCAATAGAAAGCTTTGCCTTGTTGGATGACGTGGTTAAATGCCCTGACCGTCTCGCTGACTGGGGTCTCGAAATCCGGCCGATGCGCAAAGACAAGGTCCACGTGATCAAGTTGGAAGTTTCGCAGCGAGCGATCCACACCTTCAACGATGTGTTTGAAGGACAAACCCTTCTCGGTGGGGGTTTGCCCACCCCAGAAGATCTTGGTGGAGACCACGAATTGCTCCCTTGGCCAACCGAGCTCCTTGAGCGCCTTGCCCATTACACGCTCAGCTTCGCCATGGGCGTACGCTTCGGCGTTATCGAAGAAGTTGACACCGTGATCCCAGGCAGCGCTCATCAGCTTTTTGGCGAGCTCAAGGTCCACCTGGTTACCATAGGTTACCCAGGAACCAAAAGATAGTTCAGATACTTTTAATCCAGATTTTCCTAAATTTCTATAGTTCATTTTTTACTCCTTGGTTTAATTATAGGGAAATGGGAGTGAGATGCAAATGGAGGTATAGGTATGGAACTCGGAAAACGTTTTTGAGCTTGAGGAAGGAATCAGCGGTGAGACCAAGGTTCTAAAATATGGATGCAAATCTCGTTTACATATGTTGTGTCGGCTTGAAACATTCGAGGTAAGCTACGATGAATAGGGATCCGGTCACTGCGAGCCCCAATTTTATAGATAACGCTGGCACACAAATGTGGAAGGGGCGTGGCAGTCTGCAGTTAAGCTTGTGTGTGGATTAAAGGCAGATCGCCACGCTTCGCTCGCGATGACGAGGGGTAAATAACCATACCCTGCCTCGCGGGCACAATTATCGTACAAGGGTGGGTTGGCGTCGCAATATCTCGGCTTGTGCTGACATCGAAATAGCAAACCCACCAAAAACAGATGAATCGATTTGTTTGTGCTGCGGTGGGTAGGCTATAACCCGGCGTGCTCCTGCATATGATTTATGACGCCAACCCACCCTACCTGCTCCGACAATCTCTTTTCGGTAGAGTGCGCAAACCCTTGCAGCTGCACTGCGATGGCAGGGAGGCGCATTCCACCCTACGAACAAACCAGAAAAAGTGGATTCATGCGAACAAATCAGACAAAATGGATACAAGGACGTGATTGAGGGCACTGTAAATGATGTGATGGACGAGCGAATCGTGCCATCAATCCACCGAATGAATCATCAATGGTGTTTTTAGGGGTCTGGAAGCATTCAAGGTCCCTGCATAATGATGTGCGCAATACTTCCCATCACACCCTACGAGCTGATAGCTTATTTTGGGACAAAATGCTACAAAAACAGAGGGTGTTGAATAACATTATGAAACGATCATTTTTTGGAGGTAGGGGCGAAGCATGTTGTTTAGACAAGTATGATTGTTTACACATTATACAGGGTGATTGTTTACATATTCCAGGGCAGACACGGGGGTCTGCCCCTACAAAGCTGCCCCCTCCTTAACCCCTGGAGGTAGGGGTAACCCCCTGTGGTTACCCGCTCTCATGGCATATATGCGCTTGCTATTATGATCCAGAAGATTCTATGTGATTGACAAAAGTGTAAACAATCATCCTACACAAATTGTAAACCATCATTGTCCTAACAGCATGTGTCGCCCATACTACGAATCAATTGTAATTATTTTATTTCAATAGATAGAATGAGGAGAATGAAGATGAAATCTTCTTTGATTTTCTATTAATAAACACCCTCAAAAAAACAATGCATTGACGCATCGAATTTTGCATGATATTATTTCTTCCTTGACGCCCCCATCGTCTAGTGGCCCAGGACGCGGCCCTCTCAAGGCCAAAACCAGGATTCGAATTCCTGTGGGGGCACTTTTTGTGTTACAGGAACTTAAATGAGCCAATCAATACCCAAATACAGCATCCCTTACCCGCGTTTTCAGGTCAAACGAACTTTCCTGCGTTTTTTGGCGCGCAGTTTATTCCGATTACTAACCCATACAACAATCGAAGGGCTTGATAACATCCCGAAGGAAGGACCAGTTATCCTGGCAGGTAATCACGTTGCTGAGCTTGAGACAGTCCTGATGATGGTCATGCCCAAGCGGCTGGTGGAACCGATTGGCGCAGGCGATATACCCTTTGAAGGAATTTTCGATAAGATTGTTGCTTATTACGGCATTATTCCAATTAACCGGGGCAACCTTGATCGTAAGGGCATGAACCAGGCACTGGATGTGCTAAAACAGGGCGGTGTGGTCGGCATTTTCCCGGAAGGCGGCACCTGGGAACCTGGGATAATGGCACCCCAGATTGGCGTGGCGCTGCTCAGCCAGCGCACAGGCGCGCCGGTGGTGCCAATCGGTTTTAGCGGAATGCAGGGGGCGCTAAAACGCGCGCTGCATTTGAAGCATCCAAAAATGCTGATGAAAATTGGCGAACCAATTCCTGCCTTGAGCGTTTCAGATAGCAGGATAGACAAAGACCAGCTGATGGCGTATTCACAGCGGGTGTTGGATGCTATTTATGACTTGATCTCGCAAGAAGATAAAGACCTCCTGCCTCTGGAGGCGCAACATAAGCTTTCATTGGAAATTGAGGGCGAGGGGACTCAAAATATGCCTTGGGGGCCAGCGTTCGCGCACTTTTTACATTCACCAGTCCTGCTAAAAAGACTTGCGGTTAACCTCAAATTGCCGGTAGAGGCACTGTTTGGGCAGAATGAGACTGTAGATATGACTGCCATGCAGACTGCTTTGATGAAGGTAGCAGACTACCTCAAGATCAACCCGGCTTTCTTCACTTATCGTTTTGGGATGGAAGAGGGAAAACAGGTGGCGGTAGCGATCCAGGGACTGCAATCCTTACTGGAAAAGGCAAAAAATGCAGGCAAGCTGGTCCGCATAACCACTAAGCGGGACATTACTTACAAAAACGGTCGGTTCGAAACGAACGAGAAGCGTTTTGTAATCGAGCCTGGTAACCTGTCGGGTTAAACGATGGCAGGTTGAATGTCGCGCACATTCAACTGCATCGTGCTGCGCCCGTTAAACTCATTGATCTCAAAGGTATAAGCAATATTCACGTAATCGGGTAGGGTTTCCAGTAAAGCGCCCTGGCGGAAAGCGATGGCGTCCAACTGATTGCTGCCAGCGCCGAGCACTAGTTTGAGGTGTTCTCCTTTGCCGACCGTGTTCGCACGCAAGACGCGGATGTTACGGCTGCAGAACAGCGCGCCTGGGTTTAAAGCGCCGGTGGGTTCCAATTGTTTCACTGCATCAAGAATACCTGGAAAGTGCTCAGCCTGCAGTTTTTCGAGGGCAATTTCATAATCGATATGAAGCGCGGGCATCAGATCCAACCCCATGAAGGATTCACGCGCAATGTCAATGAGGCGCTCCTGAAATGCCTGGGCGTTTTCGGTACGCATTGTGAGACCAGCCGCCATTGGGTGACCGCCGTGCCTTATCAGCAGATCGGTGCATTGGTCCAGGGCGTGGTTGATATCAAATTCCGGGATCGAGCGGCAGGAAGCTTTAATAAGGTCCCCCTCAACAGAACCAATAATGGCAGGTTTGTAGTACACCTCGGTCAGTCGCCCCGCAGCCAAACCCACAACACCCGCATTGTACTCAGACGAAGAAGAAAACAGCACCGGCACATCCGGGTCTTGGGCTGCGATACTGAGCATGCTCGATTCAACAATCTTATTGGTAATCTCTTTGCGGCTGGAGTTAAGAGAGTCGAGCTGCTGGGCAAGCCAACCAGCCTCAAAGACATCCCGGCTGGTAAGCAAGCGGAAGGCATCCAAGGCACTCTCTATGCGTCCGGCAGCATTCAGTCGCGGACCGATGACAAAGCCGAGGTGCCCGGCATTGAAGTTGGCAGGATTAATAGAAGCTATCTGTGCCAGGGAGAACAAGCCCTGCCGCTTTGGCTGGCGCATCTGCTCGAGACCGCGTTTGACCAGAAAGCGATTTTCGCCGGTTAGCGGAGCCACATCCACCACGGTGCCAATAGCTACCAGGTCGAGCCATTGGCTGAGATCAATCTCGGGATCTGGATGGGTCTGGAGCCAGGCTTCAGCCAGTTTATATGCCAAACCCACACCCGCGAGTTCCTTATAGGGATAGGGGTCGGCTGGCTGGTGGGGGTTAATCACGGCATCGGCCTGAGGAAGTTGATCACCTGGTTGGTGGTGATCTGTAATAATCACACGCATGCCCAGTTCTTTAGCCCGGTGAACTTCCTGCGGAGAGCGAATACCGCAATCAACAGTGATGAGTAGCTGCGTGCCTTCGGCTGCCAGCAGTTCGACTGCATCCATATTTAACCCGTAGCCTTCGTCAAAGCGATTGGGGATGTAGACCCGTGGTTCATGACGGATCTGGCTGAAGAATTCAAACAACAGAGAAGACGCTGTGACACCGTCGGTATCGTAATCACCATAAATAGTGATCGCCTCGTCTGCCTGCAGAGCCTGTTCAATCACAGCCACCGCTTCACGCATGCCGAGCATCAGGAAGGGATCGGTTGAGGTGGGAGATTCGGTTCCCAGATAGACGCGTGCATCCTCAGCGGTGGTAATTCCACGGTTAAAGAGCAGCTGCCGCAGCAAGGGCGGGTAGTCACTGAGGGCGTGTTTGATGTCGTTTGGAATGAGTGGTGCGATAATCCAGCGTTTTTTGGGGGAGGCATGTTTGATTTCAGTCATTCGCTAATTGTACCTTGTGTTTCATTAGCATCTCCAGGAATTATGCATGTAGAATTAAGCACAGATTGGCGAATGGAAAAGACTATGGAAAAGATACGATTCAATATCAAGCAGGAAGTCCAACAAGCCATGCATTATGGTCTGCCGATTGTGGCTTTGGAATCAACAGTGATCACCCACGGTTTACCGCAACCTGTAAACCTGCAGCTGGCGCAGGATATGGAAACAACTGTGCGCGCCCAGGGTGCCACACCAGCCACCATTGCTCTAATGGATGGTTCGGTCAAGGTGGGGCTCAACAGCGAGGAACTCAAACAGCTGGCAGGGGCTCTAAACCCACATAAAGTCAGCCTGCGCGATTTTGGGTATATGTTGGAGAATCGCCTGACTGGCGGCACTACTGTGGCAGCCACTATGTTCGTGGCTGAGAAGGTGGGGATCAAGGTTTTTGCCACAGGTGGTATTGGTGGGGTTCACCGCAATGCGCCGTTTGATGTCTCGGCTGACCTGATGCAGCTTTCCCGCTGCCCGGTGTTGGTGGTCTGCGCCGGCGCCAAGGCAATCCTGGACTTGCCCGCTACAATGGAGTACCTGGAAACGCAGGGGGTACCCGTTATCGGCTATCAAACCAACGATTTTCCAGCGTTTTATTCCATCTCCAGCGGCATGAAACTCAATATGCGGGTGGATTCAGCCGAGGAAGTGGCAAAAATTGCTGAAACCCACTGGAGCCTGGGGCTGAAATCGGGTATTTTACTGGTGGTTCCTCCACCGAAAGAGACCGCAATCCCCGCCAAAGAAGCAGAACGATGGGTCGAGGAAGCACTGCGCCAGGCACAGCTTGATGGCATCCACGGCAATGCCACCACTCCCTACTTGCTGGCGAAGGTCAATGCTTTATCTGGCGGGCGCAGCATGGAGACCAACATCGCACTTCTTCTGAACAATGCAAAAGTGGCTGCGCAGGTAGCGGGATTTATGCGCCCCAAGAGCAGCCCACAGCTTTCCGCGCGGGAGATCTAAGCACAAATTCTAAGGGGTAATGCTGGGGCGCGGAGTAGCGGTCGGTGAGGGGGTCACGGTCGGTAAGGGCGTCCTGGTCGGTGTCGGCGTGGCAGTCGGGCTGGGCGTGAAGGTGGGCGTGCGCGAGGGGGTAGGCGTGATGGTAGGAGTGCTGGTGGGGGGATTGCCCAATACGCGGAAATGACCGCTCGTGATCCACTGTTCCCCAATGAAAAACTGTAATTGGTAGCTCCCTGGCAGCCATTCGTCGGGCGGGAGCTCGAGCAGGGCTGCGCCATAGCCGCCACTGCCTCCCTGCCATGTTCCCGTGTTGTAGCGCACAATCTCCCCATCCCGCACCCAGATTTCAGTCCACTGCACGCCAGGATCCATCATGTTGTAACTGTATGTGCCATAGATCGTCTTGATTGGATTCTCAAATTCGATCGCGGGCTCAATGGCTTGCAAGTTCTCGTCAATTTCTCTTGAAAACTGGATCAGGCTGAAAGCGAAATCGGATTTTGGGGTAACAATGGACTCAAACGCCGTCGCAATCTGCTCGGGGATGAAAGGTGTGCCAGTTACGGATGGTGTGCTGGTGAGCGTGGGAGTCAGCGTGAGAGTGGGAGTGAGGGTGATGGTGGGGGTGAGCGTGATGGTGGGCGTCAGTGAGGGAGTAAGGGTGGGCGGAAAGTAGCGATAGGCGAAGCTTTCACCCCAGCGTAAGTTGGCATAAGCGAATGCAAAAAGCAATAACACGCCGAGCAGCAAGCGGGCACCAAGCTCATATTGCTGGCGTTTCTTGAAGAAGAACGGCAGTTTTTTACCCATGCGAAAGGCGTTGCGCGCACGGAAAGCCAGCCAGATGGCTGCGATGGCTGCCATGATGCTGATCACATATATCGTGGAACGGATATCTACGTTCATTTTTTGGATTATAGCAGGGATTGAGGGGTTGAATAACTTGGGGGACGGACGGGTTTCAAGTAGAACCGACTCTGATTTAATCTCCTGCAAATAGGGTTCATCGATGCAAAGAAGAAGGAGCAGCAACGGAAGGCCCGAGCGAGACTTACATCAAGCATGCGCCCTTGGAGGTCTCGGTCATTCTGCGCCCGGAAGAATCACTTAGCCATCTACCCAACTCCCCAGCTATTGAGCATTTCGTGGCGAGGCTGGCGGGCTACAAAACCAGCAAGCGAGCAATTCAGATCCCCTACGCCCAACCGCTGGACAAAGAACCCATCCAGGACCCTGTTCGCTTCAAGCTAAAAGAGGTGGAAAACTAACAATCCTTGAAAATACGGGATTTAGCCCTGGTGAAACACAAAGCGATAAACGGGTGGTGTTTAGTTTTTAGCTAATTCTCCTCTATACGGCTCGGCAAAGAGGGCGGGAGTGCCGCCAGTATGCCAGAAGAGAACTTTTTCATCCGCTTTGAAGAATCCATGGCGGATGAGGTCAACCAAGCCGGCAGCAGCACGACCGGTGTAGACCGGATCGAGCAGGATCGCTTCCTGGCGTGCAAAAAGCAGTATAGCTTCCTTTTCCGCAGCGGTCAAAACGCCATACCCAGCAGAGCAATAAGCATCATTCACAAGGATTTCTTCGGGATGAAAGCGGGTTTCAAGTTGTAGTAACTCCGCGCCAGCATTCGCGATTCCCGCAATGGTCTCAGAAAGCTCCTGCGCAGGTTTATCCACGCTGATACCCAGGATCTTTGCGCAGCTGCCTGTTTCACGCGCGCCAAGCAGCATACCTGCCTGTGTGCCGCCTGAAGAAGTAGCGAAAACGATCCAATCCGGGTTGAGACCTTGCTCGTGTAATTCATGCATAGCCTGGCGGTAACCCATGGCGCCGATAGCATTGGAGCCGCCGTAAGGGATAAGGTAAGGCTTGCGGTTGTCTGCTTCAGCCTGCTTTGTAACCTCCGCCAGCGCCAGGTCTCGCTGGTCTTTGGGTACAAAAATGACCTCCGCGCCACTGAGCAGATCCAAATATAAGTTGCCCTGAGGCTGTCCGGGTTTTTCACCTGCCAACACCAAAATACAACCCAGCCCAAGCCTGGCAGCGGCTGCTGCCACCTGACGGCAGTGGTTGGACTGCACCGCCCCAGTGCTGATGAGGGTCTGGCTGCCTTTTGCCATGGCATCGGCTGCGAGATACTCGAGTTTGCGGATCTTATTGCCGCCAAAGCCGAGCCCGGTCAGGTCATCACGTTTGATGAACAATTGGGGACCTCCCAACATTTTTGAGAGATGGGGCAGTGCTTCAATCGGGGTGGGTAAATGGGCAAGCTGAATACGTTCAGTCATTTAAGCTCCTTTTGTTGGCTTTCAGTCCTCGCTGGCGCAGCAGGTTGAGGAGTTTGGGCAGGGTTTCGGTGTAGCGGCGGTACAACGCTGGTCGGGTGGTGTAATCCCAGGCACCCAGGGTGCGGGTGGTGGTTCCGTTGAAGCCTTCTTTGAAACGGAAGACCCCCCACAAGGAATCGCTCTCGTCAAAGACCTCAGGCGCGCCCCACATGTCGTAAGTGTGGCAGCCGAGGTGCTTAGCCAGGCGCATGGCTTCCCACTGCAGCAAATAATTGGGCATCAACTCACGGGAGTTTTCAGTGGACATACCGAACATGTAGCGCGCGGTGCCATTGAAGTGGAAGAGAATTAACGCGGCAATCGGTTGATTTTCAACCTCGGCGATTAGAATTTTTGCCATATCTGCTTCGATGAACCTGCGCCAGGTGTTCAGGTAGTAATCCTCGTGGCGGATCACAAAACCGTCCCGTACAGCCGTCTCCGCATACATTTTGTAGAGCACGGGCAGTTCAGCAATTTTTCCCTGCCTCACCTGAACGCCTTTGCGGGCTGCCAGGCGAATGTTGTAGCGCGTTTTTTGCTTCATCGCAGCCAGGAGGTCATCTTCACTTTTTCTCAAATCAAGCAAGAAAGAATTTTTGAACTGGATTTGATCCTGGGAATACTGCCAGCCGCGCCGCTTTAACTCATCTTGCAGCGCAAGACCCTGCGGAGCGGGAACTTCATCTTCCGTGCCTGGGATACCCGTGCCCACCAGCACGTCGGGATCGATCTTGATGAAGATCGCTTTTTCCTGGCGGCAGATGTCCTGCAGTGCATCGAGTACGCGCGACACTGAAGACGGGTCATCCCAATGCAAAACCGGTCCTTTTGGAACATAAAGCACTCTGAATTTCAACCCTGCGAAAGAAACCTGGCGGCGCAAGATCAATGCAAGTCCTTCAGGATCCTGTGGATCGCTGCCTTCCTGAAAATACATGGGACTCCAGCCGTTTTGTTTCTTGGCTTCTGCCCATTGCGACGTTTGCAGGATGTGCGCGTCGGGGAACTGCAGCAAAAGCTGGTTCCATTGCGGAATTTGGTCTTCTTCCAGCCTGATCATACTCAGTCTGCCATTCTTCCAGCCCGGATCTTCTGGTAGGCGCGATACAAATGCGGCTGGTAGACCCGAATAAAAGCCGGCGCAGAGCGTACGACCTCACCACCAAAGCCGCGTTTGAAGCGATAGACTCCCCAAAGCCCGTCATTGCGCTGCAGGAACTGTTCTTCAAGCTCTTCCGCACTGGCGTCAGGGATTCCCCACAAGTCGTAAATGGCGGCACCGTGGGCTTTAGACCAGCGCATGGCTTCCCATTGAAGCAAATAAGTGGGCATCAGGTTGCGGCTGGCGTCATCGGACGCACCGTAAAAATACCAGGAACGCTCGCCTGAAAGAAAGAGCATCAAGTAGGCTAAGGGTTTCTCTTCATGGAACGCTCCAAGCAAGACGCAGGCGCCGGATGGCGAGAAAATGTCGTAAGCCTTCTGGTAATAGGAAATGTCATGCACAGCGAAGCCATCGCGCGTGCCTGTGGTCTGCATCAGCTGATAAAAACCTTGAATGTCGTTGGTTTCCCTGACCACTACGCCTTTTTTCTCAGCCAACCGGATGTTATAGCGGGTTTTTTGCTTCATGCGCGCCAGCAGTTCGTCTTCATTGCCCGTGAGGTCAACCAGTATCGTGCTGCGGGGTTGGATGGTGTGGGGTTCCACCGTGAAGCCCCGCATCTGTTCTGCAAGGTCTGCAGTGAGTTCGCTCTCTGCCACATCGGGTTCCACCTGCAAAAAGACAGCCCGATGCTGTTTGCAGGCAGTATCAATTTGAGGCCATAGGGATGCCCAGTCTTTACCAACGGGGCCTTTCGGCAGGTAGGCAAGGCTCAAGCCCAACGGTAACCGGCGAAAGAGAACTTGAGCGTAGGTGGTCGCGCTGCGAAAGACTTCAGGCTCCCAGCCAAACCCAGCCTTCAACTGCCCCCAGAGAGGGCTCTGGAGCAGATGCGGCCTAAGAGAAGATGGGTGGCGGGTATCGTTCATGAATTAGCGCCCTTTGAACCCCAAAACGGAGCCAACGGTGCGCAACAAAATATTGAGATCCATCCAGATCGATGCATGTTCGATGTAATACAGATCGTATTGCAGTTTGATGGCAGTCTCTTCGATGGTCTCAGCGTATGCCTGGTGAATCTGAGCCCATCCAGTGATGCCAGGTTTAACCAGCATACGCGCACGGTAGAAGGGTACCTCTTTTTGGAAAACCTGCACTAACTCAACGCGCTCGGACCGCGGTCCCACAAAGCTCATCTCTCCCCGCAAAACGTTGATGATTTGAGGAAGTTCATCCAAGTGAGACTTGCGCAGGAATTTACCAATGCCGGTGATGCGGGGATCGTTGGTGGCAGTAACAAGTGCTTCTTTTTCCATGTCCGACCTGGATTTCATGGTGCGGAATTTGTAGATCATATAAGGCTTTCCACCTCTTCCCAGTCGTTTTTGGGTGAAGATGACAGGTCGACCAGAATCGATGAGGATCACCAGGGCAATCAGAGGGAAAAGGAGCGCCAGGGCAACCAAGCCAACCAGACCAAGCAGCAGGTCCAGCAGACGCTTGGCAATGCGGTAAAAACCGCTGGTAGGGGCACGGTCGAGGAAGGCGCGGATGACCCAATCGGATTCGAGCAGGTCGATGGGCACACGTCCTGAGAGGCTTTCGTAGGTTTCTGTCATGGTGGTCAGGTTGATGCCCTCTTCCTGGGCAGTCAGGATGCTTTGGAACATGCCGTGATTCATTTCATTGGAGATTGCCAGAATCAGATCGGTGATTCCTTGATTGGCGATAATCTCAGCCATACTATCGTGATTGCCAAGGATTGGTATACCCAGAATATTGGTGCCAAGTTTGGCAGGGTCATCATCGATTAATCCAATTAACTTGAAGGGCGGCGGATCGAGCTCAGAAATAACCTCCACCAGCGCGGTGCCGGCTTTGCCTGCGCCAACGATCAGGACGCGTTGTTGCCTTGAAACAGAAGTAAAAGTGCGGATATAGATCAAGCGCCAAAGAAGTGTCAGCAGTGTGGCGGTGACGATAAAAACTGCTACTCCCAGGCGGGGCAGTGAGTTTGGTTCGGCTGCGAAGTAGATCGCCAGATAGGCGATCACCGAAACCAAGAAAACCATGCCGATACCGCGTAGAGTCTGGCGCAAATTGGCGGATTTGCGCGTGTCGTAAGTGTCAACCAGCAGGATAAGCCAAATGAAAGGCAACAAATAGAACCAGGCTGGGGCCCGATACTTCAGGAATTCCGCCGAAAAACGATACCAGCTGTCGCCGGACGCCCAGACATAAAGGGAAATCACGAGGGCGATGGAAGCTACCAGGAGATCACCCAAAACTAAAATAAAACGCAGCTCTGAGGGCTTAAGGCGAAACTTGGTATTGTGGTTTCCTGTAGTCTTTTTTGTCATTTATTCTTTTTAGCACTGAATGCGCCGGAGAGAAAGCCAGCGCCCCAGGAAAAATGCATGGTAATAATGGCGAGTGGTACGCCGATCATCATGAGTATATCTCTTTTCGTAATTGCCATGTGGATACCAACGCCGAGGAGGATAAGAAGATACAGACCCAACGAGGCAGCGAAGAGATACAAGGAGGGCTTCCAGAAAAATCCAACCAGCAGAGTGGCGAGCAACCCCAGGAGAAACGCAGGCGGCAGAGCCTGGCGCCAGCGCAGGGTTTCAGGGTAGCGCTTTAACATTTGGACTTTCCAATAGCCATATCCATAATACTGTCTTGATAGCACCAGGAGGTTGGAGCGGGCGTAGTAGGTGCAGCGGATCTTTGGATCAAGCCAAATCTTGCCGCCAGATTGCAGAATGCGCGTGTTTAGCTCGTAGTCTTCATTTGCCAGTAGTGTCTCGTCAAAAAGCCCGATTTGCTCAAACAGATCCCTTTTGTATGAGCCATAGGGGACAGTGTCCACGTAGGCGGCTTTATCCGTGAAACGGTAATGGGCATCCCCAACCCCCAGTGGATTGGCAGCCGCGGCGGCTATGGAACGTGCGATCCAGGAACCCTTTCCTGGTTGAATATCCCACACGCCACCGACGTTCTGCGCGATATTTCTCTCAAGGGCATCCACGCAGAGAGCGACGTAATCCCGGTTGGGGATGGAATGCGCATCCATTCGCACGACCAGGTCACCCTCTGAAGCTCGAATCGCGGCATTCAGTCCCGCTGGAATGATGCGCTGGGGGTTATCCACCACCAGTATGTCCAGATCGGCGTGATTATTCTTGAAGGATGCAATTTCCTCACGAGTGTGATCCTCCGAGAGACCATCCGCGATCACCACCTGTAAAAGTTCGCGCGGATAGGTTTGAGCATAAATGGCATCCAAAACAAGGTGGATGGTTTTCTCTTCATTCCGGCAGGGAATGATCACGGAAACGCTTGAGGGCATAGGTTTCGAAGTACCCGGTTCTATCTACTGGCAGTCGCAGTCGCCTTCATGCTGATGTGGCAGAACCGCAATCGCCTCGACTTCCACGATGCCTCCCTTTGGCAAGGCAGCCACCTGGATGGCTGAACGCGCTGGGAAATCGGAGGTGAAAAATTCAGCATAAACAGCATTCATTTCGGCAAATTGAGCCATATCAGTCAGAAAAACGGTGGTCTTGACCACATGTTCAAGGCTGGAGCCGGCACATTCAAGGACGGATTTCAGATTGGTGAGGGCGCCACGTGTTTGGGCTTGAATGCCACCTTCCACGATTGTGCCGCTGGTGGGGTCAATTCCGAGCTGACCGCTGACGAAAACCAGGGAGTCAGTGGCAATACCTACCGAATACGGTCCGATCGCCGCCGGGGCATTTGCGCAAGTGACGACGTCTCGTTTATTGCAACAACTCATATTTACCTCTTTTCTGGATGTAGTGAAGGAATTATAACATTGCTCATCATGCTGACCTAAAGGTGCGCTTGATGAGCAATCGGTAATTAATGGATTATCCAAAAAGAATGCAGAATTTAACTTTCGATTTGCCTATCAGCCCACAAATTTGAGTTGGTTGGCTTGACTTTTCCGGGGGTGTTTTATACTTGCCAGTCTCCAACGCCTTTCCAGCAGTGGTCAAGATGTTCTGCCATGACGTCCTTGAGTTTGTATTTGATCGTCTGCCGCACTGCCATCATTAATGGGATTCCGCCAATCTGGTTCAGCCTTGTGCCGATTTGTTTGGCTTCGCGGTGGTGGCACTGGATGTCAAAGGGTCCTCCTGGTATAAGCGAAAGAAAGTCATCTGTACGCCCGATCTCTACCAGCTCTTCAATCATCTTTTTGACCTCAGCCTTGCTTTGCGGGTCCAGGGCGCGGATTTCAGGTTCACCAAATATGCGATTAAAAAGACTCATAAACACTCCTTTATCCCCTGTTATTATACGGGATTCCAGAAAAAAAAGACCGGAGGAATACTCCGGTCACTCTATTAGTAGTGAATGATGGTGTCGCGAACCTTGCCCCACTTTAAGGCGTCGGCGATACCCTGCTCAATGGGGAGTTCTGCCTTCCAACCAAGCAGTCTGGCAGCTTTATCGGCGTTCGCATAAGAGCCTGCCACATCGCCCGGGCGTGGCGGCTGCAGAGAGACCGGAAGCTTTTGACCGTAGACATCCTCGAAAGCGACCACAAACTCCTTCACAGTTACGCCCCGACCTGTGCCGAGATTGATGACCGTGTAGGGGGCATCTTCTTCACGACCCTGCTCGATGACGCTGTCAAAACGTTCCACTGCCTTGATGTGAGCTTGTGCGAGGTCCCAGACATGAATATAGTCGCGAATGCCAGAACCATCGCGGGTAGGCCAGTCGATGCCGGTCAGGTTAAAGACGGGTTCACGTCCGAGAGCGACTTCTACCAGTTTGCCGATCAGATGGCTGGGGTAGCGAATGTGCAGGCCTGTGCGCATTTTTGGGTCAGCCCCGATGGGGTTGAAGTAACGCAAGGCGATGGCATTCAGTCCGTAGGCGCTGCAAAAATCCTTGAGCACCATTTCCATCATGTACTTAGTGCGGGAGTAGGGACTGAGGGGGCGCAGTGGGGATTCTTCGGTGACCATAAAACCTGGGACAACGTCGTAAACAGCGGCTGAAGAACTGAAGACGACCCGCTTCCGACCCAACTCAGCCAGAAGTTTGAAGAACTCCATCGATTTGACAACGTTTTCTTTGTAGTACTCGTAGGGTTTTGCGACCGATTCCGGCACCACGATCAGGGCAGCACAATGGATGGTTGCCTCAATATCCGGATGATCGTTGAAAATCTGGCGCACCATGGCCCGATCGGCAATGTCAGCCTCATAGAAAATGCGATTTTTGGTGAATTCTCTGCGCCCAGTCACCAGGGAGTCGAGCAAAATGGGGGTATGCCCACCGTCGAGCAACGCCGAAGCAATTGTACTGCCGATATAGCCTGCTCCACCCGAAATCAACACTTTCATCCTAACTCCTTAATTCAATGCGTGCCCTTTGGGGTAAGTCATCGGCTTTGAAGCGGTGACTTCCCTGACGCTCAGAAGAATTACGAAACCAATTAGCAAGAATGCTATTATAGACCCAATTCCCCAGTATTGACCGGCTTTTTCTGCTGCCAGCTCGGTCAGACCCCGGTTGAGGTAATACTGATACATGCGGTACGAAAGGGTGCCAAAAACCAATGGACCAATGAAAGTTGATGTACGCCCTGCCACCGATAGAAAACCGTAAAACTCGGTCGTTTTGCCTGCAGGTGCCAGTTGACTGACCATTGTGCGGCTAACTGCCTGCGCGCCGGAGAGTGAGAAGCCTGCAAAAGCGCCAACGATATAAAAGCCGAGAGTTGATTTGACGAAGAAAAGCGTGATCAGCGAAGCGATCAGAATGATCAGAGAAATGAGGATAGCCCGTTTACTGGATTTTTCATCCGAAAGTTTGCCAAACGCAAGGGCTCCCAATGCGCCAGTAATGTGGATAATGATCACGAAAATGATCAATTGTACCTGGTCTAGCCCGAAAAGCGTGGCGCCAATGATGGCGGCGAAGTCCATCAGCATCATAATGCCGTCGTTGTAAATCAGGAAAGCGACCATGTAGCGCAGGAAGACTTTGTACTGGCGGATGTCCCTGAAGGTCTCACCAAGATGCTTGAAAGAAACCGACACCAATGTTTCACCATTCGGGATCGGGATGACAGGACTGGTTTCGTGGACATGAAAGTACATCGGCAAGGATGAGATAGCATAGATGAAGGCGGTGATCAGAAAGGTGTAGGGGATAAAATCATTGCCGATAAGCTGCATAGGGACCACTGCAATCAGAAGGGTGGCGACACCGCCCAGCATGCCGATAGCCCAACCTTTGCCGCTGATATTCCCAATCGTCTCGGGGGTGGATATATCCACCAGCAGGGCATCATAAAAGACCTGGGCTCCACGGTAGCCAATTTCTGCCATGATAAAGAACACCATCCCCATGATTACATCCCCCTTGCCAACAAAGAAAAGCAAAGCGGTGAAAACAACCGATATGCTGGTAAAAATGAACAGGAATAGTTTCTTGGAACGGGAGGAATCAGCCACGGCTCCAAGGATGGGTGAAATCACCGCAACCAGGATGGCGGCGATGCCAACGGATATACCCCACAGGCGCGTTCCTTCAGCCCCACCCACCACCACATTTTTAAAGTAAGCCGAGAAAACAGCCAGCAGGATGACGGCAGCGTAAGCGGAGTTGCCGAAGTCATAAAAGTACCAGGCATGGCGCGCGTGGCGGGCAGCCTTGGTTTGATTCAGGAGGTTCTTGGGCGAGTTTTCCATTAGAGGCACCTTTTTTCGTTAGTTAGTTGTAAAACAACTTATTTTATCAAACCTAATGAAACAGGAAGAAACAAAACATTGAACAAAGCTTTGAATAACAAAACAGCCCTCCAATCGGGGGGCTGTTGACTTACTTAGCCAAACTTATTCCTCTATGCTTGCCAGGCGAGCCAGGTTTTGCTTGTAAGTGATCGCTTTCATCACCTCCGCAGCGATGGACGGGATCAGTACCAACGGTAAGATTTCCGCCCAATCGATCCAGTGCAAAGCAGTGGTGTCGAAAACGGTGCGTAAGAATGGCACATAAACAACCATTAACACCAGGACAACCGACGCTGTAACGGCTAAATTCATGTTTTTATTGGTGAAGATGCCGATCTTGGTCAAGGGGAAGTATTCTGAACGGGCGGTGAATGCGCGGAGAAGTTCAGATATTGAAAGGGTTACAAAAGCGAAAGTCTCGGATAGAACGCGCGCTTCCTCAGGAGCGCCCTTTAGAGCTCCGCCACCAACAAAGAAGGCAGCGAGTGTTGCAACTGTAATGGCGAGGGTCTGGACGAGAATGCCTTTCAGCATAAATTTGTTGATAATCGGCTCATCAGAAGGTCGAGGCGGATGCTGCATGATATCTGGGTCACCCTTCTCGGTTCCGAGTGCCAATGCCGGAGCGCCATCTGTGACCAGGTTGAGCCACAAGAGTTGAATGGGAGCCAAAGGCGTGTTCCATCCGAATACCGTCGCCAGGAAGATGATCATGATCTCGGCGATATTGCAGGAAACCAGGTAGTAGACGAACTTGCGGATGTTGCTATAGATGATGCGGCCTTGCTCCACAGCCGCGACAATCGAGGCGTAGTTATCATCCGTGAGCACCATGTCGGCGGTTTCTTTGGCAACATCGGTGCCGGTGATTCCCATTGCAATACCGATATCAGCGCGTTTGATGGCGGGCGCATCATTGACTCCATCGCCGGTCATCGCGACCACTTCGCCGTTGTCGCGCAGGGCATCCACAATCTTCAATTTGTGTTCCGGGCTGACGCGGGCGTAGACGTCGGTGACCTTGACGATCTCACGCATCTCCTCGTCGCTTGCATGTTCAATATCCGCGCCGGTAAGCACCCGGTGTCCTTTGCGTAGAAGGCCGATGTCTTCTGCAATCGCCTTGGCGGTATTGGGAAAGTCACCCGTGATCATCACTGAGCGGATACCAGCAGTTTGGGCTTTCTTGAGAGCAGGCTTGACTTCGGGTCGTGGGGGATCGATCATGCCAATCAATCCAACAAAAATCAAATCTTTTTCAAGCGCTTCTGGGGTGATTTCCTTAGGCATCTCGGGAACAGGGCGATAAGCCACACCGAGCACCCGCAGTGCCTTGCTGGTCATCTGATCGTTGGCATCCAGGATTTCCTGGCGCAGTTCAGGTGTCATCGGGACCGGCGTGTTATCCATCCTGGATCGATAAGAGCAGAGATCAAGCACCACATCCGGTGCTCCCTTGACCGCAATTGTGTACCAATTGGTTTTTTCATCGGTCTTGTAAGGCGAGATATCGCCATGACCAGGGTTAACAATATTGTGGATCGTGACCATGCGTTTACGGGCTGAGTCGAAGGGAATCTCCTGCTTGCGCGGATAATTTTGTTTGACCACGTACGCGGCAGCGCCAGCTTTGAGAGCAGCCACCAGGATGGAGCCTTCGGTGGGATCACCAACCACGCGGTAAGTGGTCTTCCCTTCGCTTTCGCCAACAGGCTCGAGCTGAGCGTCGTTATTGATGGCGCCAACCCAGAGAGTGGTTCTGACTGCAGGAAACTGCTTAAGGTCCGAGACCAATTCACCGTTGACATAGAAATCGCCAACCGGTTCATAACCGGTGCCGGTGATGTCTACGAATTGACCATCCACCCACAACTTGGTAACGGTCATTTGATTTTGGGTGAGAGTGCCGGTCTTGTCGGTGCAGATGGTGGTGACAGAGCCGAGGGTCTCCACGGATGCCAGCTTGCGGATCAGCGCGTGACGGCTGACCATTTCGCGCATACCGCCAGCCAGGCTGATGGTGACCACGGCGGGCAGGCCTTCTGGCACAGCAGCGATTGCCAGAGAGACAGCTACCATAAAGAGGGCAACGATTTCATCCCAAAAGGCTTTGGATCCCAAGTCAAGTGCACCTGGTGCGGTAATCAGGCGGATAACACCGATCGCGAAGACCACGACACAAACGACCATGGCTGCGATGCCGAGGGTTTTGCCAAGCTGCTCAAGGCGTTTTTGCAGGGGGGTTTGCTCTTCTTCCACTGATTGGAGCATGGTTGCGATCAGACCAAGCTGCGTGTGCATACCGGTGGCGATGACAACACCTTTGCCGCGTCCGTAGGTAACAGTGGTGCCGAGGAAGGCGGTATTTTCGCGATCTCCCAATGGGATATCAGCCTGCAGGTTGGATTCTGCGTTTTTCTTAGCCGGCACGGATTCCCCAGTGAGGGAGGCTTCGTCAATGCTGAGGTTGACTGCTTCCAGCAGGCGCACATCCGCAGGGATAAAGTTGCCCGCTTCGATGAAGACGATGTCCCCAGGTACGAGGTCGCGCGCTGGAACTGACTGGCGATGACCATCGCGCAGCACCTGGGCTTCAGGGGCTGCCATTTTCTTGAGGGCTGCAAGTGAAGCTTCGGCGCGAGATTCCTGGACAATGCCCATGATGGCATTGAGGACAACAATGAGCATAATAGCGCCGGCTTCCACCCAATCGCCAAGGAGTGCTGAAACAACAGCCGCGCCGATCAGCAACCAGATCACAAAACTATTGATCTGCTCCCATAATTTCTGCCAAATCGTGCGTCCTGCTTTTTCGACGAGTTCGTTGGGCCCATACTTTTCCAGGCGCTCGGCAACTTCCGCAGAGCTGAGCCCTGTCTCCAGAGGGACATCAAGATTTTCCAAAACCTCTTCAGGCTCCAGCGCGTGCCAGGATACTTTAAAAATGTCTTCGGTCATAATTCTCCATAGGGTCTTGATTTTTAAGCTGTCCAAATGAACATCAAGCCTGTATTATATTCGAAAAGTATACACATCTGAGGGTGTATTTGACAGGGTGTATTTGTAAGGGTGTAAAGGTTATGCAAAGGTTAACCGCAGAAGGATAACAGCACCGTTGCTTCCCACAAGCGTTGTAGTCAGGCTGAAGCAAAGAGGTGAATATCGGTTCAGACTCAAATGACGTGGAAGAATGGCTT
>JAXGPH010000021.1:0-25445 GCA_040767065.1 Anaerolineaceae bacterium
ATAGTTTCAATCGCCAGGCGTGAGACATTCTCGAGCGCCAGGTGGAGCACGGCGTGTTCAGCCACGCTCGAATGTCCATAGCCCACAATCCATTTCTCACTGAACTGCGCGCTTTTTTCGTCGTTGAGTTCCGCGGCGATCGTATCAAAAGGTTCCGGAGAGCGGGAGGTCTTGGCAAAGGTGACAGCAATTGTTTCCGGGCTGAATTGGCTGGGACTGAGGCGGTATACACGGCGGTTAAGGTCCATTCTGAAAAATCCTCCTGGCCAGAGCTTTATCATTCTCGATCTGCGCGATCAAATCTTCCACGTGCTCAAAGCGGAGCTCCGGGCGCAGGAAACTAATAAATTCGATTCGCATCATTTCGTCATAAATTCTATCGTCAAAATCCAAAATAAGGGTTTCCACATTACGCGTTGCAACTGTTTCGAATGTCGGTCTGACGCCAACGTTAGTAACCCCCATCAATACCTGACCCTTGAGGAAAACGCGCGTGGCATAAACACCAAAACGGGGCAGCAACTGCAGAGGTCCAGGAGTGAGGTTGGCGGTCGGAAAACCCAATTTCCTGCCAACCTGCTTACCGGGCTGAATCTCACCTTCAAGGCTGAATGGGCGTCCGAGAAGATGTGCCACCTCTTCAACCTGTCCTTCCATCAGCCTGGCACGAACCCGGTTGGAGGAAACAACCTCGCCACCCAGTGTGATTGGTGCAAAGCTCTCACAAGCGATTCCCTTGGATTGGCAAAAGCTCTGAATAAAGGTGAAATCTCCCTGACGATTTTTGCCGAGGCGGAATTCGGAACCCACCAATAAACCAGCAGGTCGTAGACTTGTATGCAACCGTTCCAGGAAAGCTTCTGCGCGCATATCCGCCAGGCTTTGATCAAAAGGCAGGGTTACTACCAGATCGACCTGAGCAATTTTAAACTGCCGTTCTTTTTCCTGCTGTGTGGTAAGGAGGAAAGCCTCGCCGACCTGCCCAAGCACCACACGCGGGTGCGGCCAAAAGGTCAGCACCAAAGATTGACCTTGCTGCTCCTCTGCCTTCTCCTTCAGGCTTTGGATGAGCGCCTGGTGCCCCAGATGCACCCCATCAAAATTGCCGATGGTCAACCAGGCGTTTTTTGGGGGATGTATAGGCCAGCCAGTGATAAATTCAGTCATAATTTTCAGTACGAGGCAAATAAATAGCCCTTCCTGGTCTTACCAATCGGGGCTATCGTTTTTCATCTCATTTCTAATTGAAGAAGACTTTCCGAGGCTGCCATTCGTTTGTTTCAGCGTCGTATTCGATCAGCGCGACCAGTTCCCCTTCTTCGCTGACTGCGCGACCCCAAAGCCCCGCCTGAACCACCTCAGGTGCAGGCACGCGATGTCCATGACGTACTGCGTCTACCTGTTCATAAGTGAGCACAACGGTATACCAATCACTCAAAGCTTCAGCTGCAGGGATAAGATACTTATACCAATCGCCGTTATCGAAAGCATCCTGGAGTTTGCTGAGAGAAACCGCGTCCCGTAAGCCAAACTGACCATTACGGGTTCTTCGCAAACCAACCAGTGTTGCGCCGCACCCAAGTTTCTCACCCAGATCAGATGCCAGGGAGCGAATGTACGTACCTGAAGAACAGTGGATATCAATCACAGCTTCTGGCGGATCCCAATCAAGCAACTCGATTGAATGCACAGTGATCATGCGCGGTTCAAGTTCAACGGTTTCACCATCACGCGCGATGTCATAGGCTTTTCGACCGCCAACTTTGATGGCGGAATAGATGGGTGGGGTCTGTTTGAATTCACCCACGAAAGTACTGAGGGTTTCCTCTAATTCTTCGTAACTGATATCCACCGGTGCCCGGCTGGTAATCTCACCTTCAGTATCGTAAGTGCTGGTGGTCAGGCCAAATCGGAGCACAGCCTGATAGCGTTTGTCGGATGTGGAAACATATTCGCTCAACCGCACGGCGGGCCCAATCAGAACGACGAGCACGCCTGAAGCCCGGGGGTCAAGGGTGCCAGTATGACCTGCCCTTCGAATATGCGTGCCGTTACGAACCCGCTGCACAACATCATGCGAGGTCATCCCAACAGGCTTATCCACAACCAAAACCCCAGAAACACTGTTATTTAAATTGATTCGATCATTAAATTGCTCTTCAGTCATTCCTATCTCTTTCAATTCAAGCCGAGTTTTTTTAGGTATCTTTCCGCACTGGTAATCACTGCTTGTTGAATTTTTGTTAGATTCCCTTCAACATCAGCCCCTGCGGCAGCCATATGACCTCCCCCACCAAATTCTCTTGCGAGTATCGATACGTCAACACCTTTAACTGAGCGCCAACTGATCTTTACTCCTCCACCTTCTTGTTCGATAAAAAGGATCGTGATCAGTGGACCTTTGATAGCAGAAAGAATGTTGATCAAATCAGCATCATCGTTGCCCTGATAGCCTGACGTAATTCTATCATTAAGTGTCAATGACGACCATAAAATGGCACCATTCTGCTGAATCTTTGTCAGCCCCTGCCCCCAGTAGAGGGCCTCTGCCAAAGTCTTGTCGCTCAACGTTTTCAGGTAGATATCGTGAAAATCGACGCCTTTTTCCATCAGATCAGCCGCGGCACGCAAAGCTGCAGGCTGGGTGTTGCTGGTACGGAAACCGATGGTATCCGAGAGTAAACCCGTCAGCAAACAAGTAGCAACTTCCTGGGTGATGGGCAGCCCCCATTGCGGCAGGCTTTCCACGAGTACCAGGGCGGTCGCCTCCGCCTCCGGCAGAACGTACTCGATCCTCCCAAAATCATCGTGCGTTTTATGGTGATCGATTACCAGATCCGGCATGGAGATCCCCTCCAGCACCTTTCCTGTGCGCATAATGTCCGAACTGTCGACAACAATCAGATAATCATATTTTTCTGGTAGAGACGTCCGAACTTCTGCCGCGCCTGGAAGAAAAGTATACTTCTCAGGCATCCCATCCTGCAGGACACACGCAACATTTTTCCCGCTTGCGCGCAGAGCGTGCCCAAGACCAAGCATGGAGCCTACTGCATCGCCATCCGCGCGGATATGCCCCACGATGACGAAGTCCTTTGCATTCCTAAACTGCTTCTTTATGATGGCATCAAGTTCATTATTCATCATAATCATCTATCATACTGTCATCGTTGAATTCATCCAACTCAGGAAGATCGTCTTCTGATTCCCAATCTTTGCCGGAGATCTTGTCAAACAAGTCTTCATCTCCATCGGAGATAAACTCTTCTGTTTCGTCCATTTTTTTGTCCTCCTCAGATAATTTTGCCAACAAAGTATCGATCCGATCTGCTCTTTCCGGGGTTGGGTCCCAAAAAAACCGCAGGCGGGGCATTACGCGCAAATCAACTTCCTGGGCGATTTCGTGCTTCAGATAGCCACGTGCGTGGTTTAGCCCGGCGAGCACTTCGCGTGAGGATTTCGCTCCGTCCAAGGAAGAGACATAAATGTTAGCATAATCCAATTCACGGTCAACTTTGACATCTGTAACTGAAACGCCAGCCAGACGCGGATCATTGATTTTGGAAATCAACAATACCGACAGGACTTGTTTAATCCGGTCGTTAATCCTTTTCATTCTCAAAGGGGTAGGCATATCTTTTCTCCTAAATGTTCAGTCAATCAGCCGCCAAATTTTTCCATTATGAAGCATTCAAGTAAGTCACCCACTTCAAATTCTTCAAAGTTCTTCAGTGTGACTCCGCACTCCATACCCTCACGCACCTCGCGCACATCTTCTTTTTCACGACGAATACTGGAAATTTCAGTTTTCACCACTTCTTCGCCGGCGCGCATCACACGCACGGAAGCATTTCGGCGCAACTCACCCGTCAGAACCCGGCACCCCGCCGCAGTACCGCCCTTTGAAACTCTAAAGGTGGCCAAGACAGCCGCCTTGCCAATGACACGCTCAACCAATTCAGGTTCGAGTAGACCATTAAGGGCTTTCTCAACATCTTCTATCAGGCGGTAAATGATATTGTAGAGGCGGATAGACACACCTTCAACATCTGCCAGGCGGCGAGCGCCCTGGTCGACATCCACATCAAAACCAAGCACGATGGCGTTAGAAGCAGCAGCTAGCATCACGTCACTTTCAGTCACATTACCCGTTTCAGCGTGCAGGATCTTAACAGTCAGACCCTTTTGATTCTTCCCAAGGTCCTCGAGTTCGTTGATGATAGGCTCAAGTGAACCCTGAACGTCAGCTTTAAGGATCAGGCGCAGGTCTTTTGCCTGACCGGACTTATACTGGCTGAAAAGTTCTTCAAGGGTAGCGCGTTTGGTGGTCCGTTTGGCTTCGCGTTCAGCCTTGCGTTGGGCGACGATGGCACGCCCCTCCCGTTCATTTGCGACCACTTGGAAGAGGTCACCAGCTTCAGGTAAGGCATTAAGCCCCATCACAACCACTGGGGTTGAGGGACCTGCTTTGCTTACGCGTTTATTACGCTGATCAAACATCGCCTTGATCTTGCCGGTACCTTCACCTGCCACAATCACGTCACCGACTTTCAAAGTGCCGTTCTGGACTAGCAAGGTAGCCATGTTGCCAGTAGATTTATCCAGCTGAGCCTCCACGACTGTTCCGATGCAAGCACCTTTGGGGTTGGCTTTGATGGTCAAATTATCAGCGACCAGCAGAATGGTTTCGAGCAAGTCATCCAAACCGAGTTTTGTTTTGGCTGAAACAGGCACGACAAATGTATCGCCTTCCCATTCATCAGGCTGTAAGCCAATGTCTGCAAGTTGGCGTTTTACGCGTTCCGGATTGGCATCAATTTTATCGATTTTGTTCAAAGCAACCACAATCGGCACCTGAGCGGCTTTGGCATGGTTGGCAGCTTCGCGGGTTTGCGGCTGCACGCCGTCATCCGCTGCCACCACCAGCACCACGATGTCTGCACCCTGTGCGCCACGGGCACGCATCGATGAAAACGCAGCGTGACCAGGGGTGTCGAGGAAGGTGATGGTACGGTCTTTGTGCAGGATCTGATAAGCACCGATGTGCTGGGTAATCCCGCCCACTTCGCCTCCAGCAACATCAGTGTGCCGAATGGCATCCAACAAGGTGGTCTTGCCATGATCAACGTGCCCTAAAATTGTGACAACCGGGGGACGGGCTTCAAGGTTCTTGGGGTCTTCTTCCAGAATCACACGTCTCCAAAGAGGTATTTCACCTGCTTCTTCGACCACAACTTCTTCTTGTTCAAGCTGTGGTTCATAGCCAAGTTCGGTAGCAACGACGGCTGCAGTATCGAAATCGATCTGCTGGTTGATGCTAGCCATGACACCGTTGGACATCAGGATTTTGATAACAGTCACAGCGCTGGTATTCAATAACCCGGCAAGTTCTCTTACCGATAGACTGTAGGGAATTTGTATCATTTTATCTTCAGTTTTGCTCATATTTTCTCCGTCTCTCTTTCACGGTCACTTGCTCACAATCCCTCCAGACGCCATACACGAGCAAAACAAGTTCTTTCAGGCAGCCATTGATTCCTCGTTTGAAGTCTCACCCTCAGGCAGGGTCTCCATAAAAGTTCTCAATGCTGCCAGGTCTTGCTCCTGGATGTTCGTTCGCAAGGCATTCGCCAGTGAACCCTTCAAAGCTTTGACCCAACAGCTCTTTTGATCATGAAGGTACGCTCCACGACCAGGAAGTTTTCCAGTGTGGTCAATCACCACGCCCTCGGAGCTGCGTACGATGCGTATCAGTTGTCTTTTTGACAACACTTGCCCGCATCCAACGCAGGTCCTCTGAGGGACATGCTTAACTTTACGTGCGGTTTTAGCTGCCACCTTTACTCTGCTTCATCATACCTGCTTTTACCATTCACTCCAATCATCATCATTGCGATGCTTATGCCTCACATAGGTCGCATCACGATCGGGGTCATATTCCACAGTGTAGCCTTTGCGCTTCTTGCCTTTTTTCTTCTTTCCATCAAGCAGACCGTTTTCATCCTCTTCCTCAGAGGTTTCGCGGGTACGGCGCATTGTATCCATCTGGAAGAGTTCTTCGAAGGATTTATCTTCCACAGCAGGTTCTTCAACCTCCTGGGTTACCAGGGTTTCTTCGAGATCTTCCGGCTTGACGGCAGCGGTTTCAGCCACTAAATCCAGTTCTTCGACCTGCTCAGGTTCTTCAAGCACAACCGGTTCTTCGATAATCGGCTCAGGCTCGACGGCGGAGACCACCTCAGGCAGCTCCACCTCAACTGGAGCGGTCTCGATGACCGGGAATTGATAGTTTTGTGCAATCTCGAGAATTTCCTCGTAAGATTTTGGCCCGATGCCGTCGATTGCCAGGATCGCGTCTGGATCCAACTTTACCTGCAGCAAGAGGTCGCCAAATGTCTCCATACCGGCTGATTGCAAAAGGACCTGCAAATGCTCCTTGAGCTCTGCCACGTCAAAAATGCTGAGTTGAAACGCACGGGGATCAATGGATTCACGTACTTTGCGAATTTCTGCCTGGCGGGCGTCTTCTTCGACTTTGCGGTCAACTTCACCGCGCTTTTCAACACGATCCACAAAGCGTGCGATCAGATTGCTGTCGTCCAGGTTGAGCACCCGCCCTTCTTCTTTTTGCTGCAACAAGACTTCAACCCTGGCCATCGTGTCAGCTTCTTCCTCTGCCAATTTAACCAGGCTTGGATCCGTGCGAAGTTGAGTCAATGCCTTGCTGGCGGCTTCGGAGACACTCATGATGTCAATACGCCAACCAGTCAGTTTGGCTGCCAGGCGCGCGTTCTGTCCTTCGCGACCAATGGCGAGGCTGAGTTGATCCTCAGGCACCACCACCATGGCGGTTTTATCATCACCTTTGCCGTGGTTCAGGTAGACACCCGAAACCCGGGCAGGACTGAGAGCTTTGCTGATATAGACAGCCGCGTCAGGATTCCACTCAATGACGTCAATTTTTTCGTCATGCAGTTCACGTACAATTGCCTGGATGCGGACACCCCTTTGCCCAACACAAGCGCCAACCGGGTCAATGCCCTGCTGAGTGGCAGAAACAGCCACCTTAGCCCGCTGACCAGGCTCACGGGCAATGGAGCGAATCTCGACGATGCCGTGGTAGATCTCAGGAACTTCATTTTCCAGCAGCCGGCGCAGGAAGTTGCGATGGGCACGCGAGAGCACAATCTGCAGCCCCTTGGGCAGATCTTTAACCTCCACTACGTAAGAGCGAATGCGGTCATGGATGCGGAAACGTTCGGTGGGGATCATATCCTTGCGCAGCATGATACCTTCCGCCTTCAGATCCAATCCGATGGTCGCCTGGCGTGAATTGACCGCCTGTACGATGCCGCTGACAATCTCTCCTTCCTGCTTTTTAAAGAACTCATACTGCGCAGCGCGTTCGGCGTCGCGGATTTTCTGCTGGATTGCCTGACGGGCTGTTTGGGCAGCGATACGGCCAAAATTCTCAGGGGTGGATTCCACCATCACCAGATCGCCAAGCTGGCAATTTGGATCAATCTTACGCGCTTCTTCCAACAAGACTTCCGTGCGCTCGTCGTAGATCTCGTCTGTGACTTCTTTTTCGGCAAAGACTGCCACAGAGCCCTTGTCAAGATCGATATCCACCCGAACCTCCTGGGCTGCAGACGCGCCAACGGACTTCCGGTAGGCGGACACCATGGCAGAGTTGATTGCACCCATGATAACATCACGGGGCAAGCCCTTGTCTTCCAGGATTTCGTTGAAGGCTAAGGCAAATTCGCTTTTCATGTTTATTGCACTCCAAAATTACACTAAATAAAAAAGTGGACAACTGCCCACTTTTCATCGAGAAAAGTATTCGTTTACGAACGATTACATTCTACCAGATTTGCGGATAAATGCAAGGTTAAAACTTGAGGCTTAAAACGTGAGGATAAGTGCGAGTGAATGGGTTCAACCTATGTTGAAATTATTCTTTGGGGTTAATCTTAAAGCACAGATATACTCGAATGAATAAGCCGGAGAATAAGCCGGAGAAAATGGTCGAAACCTGTAAAATTTTACTGCCGGGCCGGTCTGTTTTTAGGCTGTTTTTTAGGGAACATTAATTATTTATCAAAGCGTTACTTCACAAAAACATCTTCTGTTTAATTAGGAAAATCAAATTTGCAGATTTCTAAACATCTTCATCCGATATAGTTTTGAGATAAAATCAGAAAAATGGTATTTACAAAGGTAAGTGTCACCGAAAGGACTTCATGCAAGAGTTGATCGTTGCCCTACATATGCACACTGTCTATTCAGATGGAACTGGCAAGCACGCTGAGCTGGCGGCTGCCGGCTTGAAGGCCGGCGTGGACGTGTTGATTGTTACCGATCATAATGTGCTCGTAAATGAGATCGAAGGCTACACGCAGGAAGGCAAGCGCCACCTGCTCTTACTCGCTGGCGAAGAAGTTCACGACCGCACCTCCCCTATCGGCGGTAATCACATGCTCATCTTTGGGCACAACCTTGAGCTCTCCCGCTTTGCTGCCAACCGTCAGCAGCTGATTGACCAAGCGCGCTCCGCCGGGGCTTTAACGTTCCTGGCACATCCATTTGATGATCCCTTACCTCTTTTCAACGAACAATCTTTCAACTGGACCGACTGGAAGGTGAAGGGTTTTACTGGGATTGAATTGTGGAATCAGATGAGTGAGTTCAAAACCCGCTCCCAGACTCTGCCAAAAGCTGCCCTGCACGCTCTTTTCCCGGGATTCATGACGCTTAGTCCATTAGAACAGACTCTCAAGCTGTGGGATGAGCTGCTGTTAACACGCAAACACCCCATAGTCGCTGTGGCAGGCGTAGATGCCCATGCTCAATCCTATCAGGCTGGTCCTTTCAAGGTCCAGGTTTACCCCTATGAGACCTCATTTCGCTCGATCACAACCCATATTTTCACACCAAAAGCCCTTAGCGGTGAGATCAACTCCGACAGGCGCATGATTTACGAAGCCTTGTCTGCCGGGCACTGTTTTTGCGCCAATGACCTGCCACATCCAACCCGGGGGTTTCGCTTTACGTGCAATAACAACGACGGCACTTTCTGGATGGGTGACAAAGTCAGCGCGGATGCGGGCTTGACCTTCCAGGTGCGTGCTCCAATCCGGACACATATACGCTTGCTGAAGGATGGTCACGTGGTTCATGAGGTTTACGATCGTGAGGTGTTAACCTACCTGACAAAAGAACCTGGAATTTACCGCACAGAAGTGTACATTGATTACCGCGGACGACATCGAGGATGGATATTCAGCAATCCGATTTATGCTGTGTGAGGCAATAATCAAGCATAAAGTGGTTTGAAGTACCAGGACAATTACATCATATTCCCGTCATGGCAAGAGAAGCTAAGTGATCTTTCTTTTCATCTCCCACACCCTTCAAAAACGAGATTGCTTCATCACTTTGCCAATCCGATTTAAGCATATCCCTTGATGTCACCTGGCAAAGTGATTCGCAATGACGACCCTGATGTCATCGCGAGCCTCTTTTGCGAAGCGATCTCTCATTTACAAAAAGAAGTCCTCAGACAAGTCGCGCCATTCAGGATTAATTGAATTTATGAGGGCAACTTTCTTGGCTCTAGATCCAGCTTTAATCTGTTTTTCTCGACCGATAGTAGACAATATGTCTCCTCCGCACTCAAAATAGACAAGCTTGAATGCCTTATACCTAAAGGCAAAATCTCTATTGCTTGCTGTCCTGTGTTGATAAAGACGTTGGACAAGATTACTCGTCACGCCTGTATAAAGGACGGTATTATTCTTATTTGTCAGGATGTAAACACAATTTGTTTGGTAATTCATGGCATCTCTGTGTAAACTCTACAGAAGTGGGATTATTTTACCCAAGTAAATGAAAATTGAAGGCTTGCTTCGCAAAGTGATTCGCGATGACGGGCTAAAGATCCGATTGCCCTGGTTAAGGTGCACCTCCAAATCAGCGCCTTTTGTTTCATTGGTATAATTGGCGCGTGGCTGCCATGCAGAATTTATTAGCGTTGATTGAAAACAAAATTCAAGCCCTGCTTGAAGGCAGTGTGGACAAGCTGCTCTTCCCGGGGGCAGCTTCCTCGCTGAGCAGCAGACTGATCAGAATCATTGATGAAAAAATTCTGGCTCAGGCTGACGCCAAAGAAAAATTTGCACCCGATTTGATCACATTGTACGTTTCACCAGAAAAATGGGATGCCTGGCAAGAAACCGTCCCTTTACTGAACCAGGTTGCCAGCGAAGTGGAGGCTGGTTGGCTTGAACAGGGTTATCAATTCAGAGTGCCGCTCCGCATCCAGCTGGCTCAAAAAGCAAGCCTTGCAGTTGACGCAATCGAAATCACTGCAGCAATCACGCCCCCCACTACTGACACCTCAAAAACCGCCCTCCAGATCATGGCTCCTGAAGTGCCCGTTGAAGCTGTCGCACCTGAGCATGCCTATTTAATCATCAACGGCAAGGAATATCATTATCTGAACAAGTCCATCATCAAGATCGGACGCCGAAGCACCAGTGATATTCAGCTTGACGACCCTATGGTTTCACGGGATCATCTGCAGCTTAGGGCAAAACAAGGCCGCTACCTGCTATTTGATCTCAGTTCCACTGGAGGAACTTTTCTCAACAACCAACCTGTTAAGACCGCTACTCTCAAACCCGGGGATGTCATCCGTATTGGTAAAACTCTCCTCGTTTACAGCCAGGACTTCCCGGAAACAGGTTCAAACCCGACCACGATCATTGCCACTGAGGAATGAAATGTCTGCCACAGTCGGTCTGATTTTACGCATTCTCTTCCTGGTTTTTCTTTATGCCTTTTTAGGTCTCGCGATCTGGATGTTATGGCGCAGTGTGGTATCAAAGCAAGCAAACCAGGGAAACATCGCGATCCCCAGCCTGACCCTATCAACCGCAATCGGTGAGGAATCAAAGATACAGACCTTTGCCAGCAATGAAGTGCTGATTGGTCGTAGCAAGGAGTGTGATTTTGTCCTGGAGGATCCAACTGTTTCTTCCAGGCATGCCCGCCTTTTCTATCACCTGAATCAATGGTGGTTCGAGGATCTCAAGTCGACAAACGGCTCGTATCTGGATGGTATCCGGGTTGAGGAGCCAATTGTTGTGAAAGACAGCGACAAATTTTATTGCGGTGACGCAATTTTCACGATATCTATCAAACCAGTTGAACAATGAGAGAGGCGAAAATGGAAGAGAAGTTTGCATTTGGAATCATCGGAGGATCCGGATTATATGGCTTCAATGGCCTTGAAAAAGTGGAATCCATCGAAGTGGATACGCCTTTTGGCAAGCCGTCCTCTCCGATCGTAATCGGAGAAGTAAAGGGCAAAAAGCTGGCTTTTCTGGCACGGCATGGGATTGGGCACGTCCTCTCCCCTTCTGAGGTAAATTACCGCGCGAACATTTACGCTTTTAAAGAACTTGGAATTAACAAGATCATCAGCGTAAGCGCTGTTGGCTCCCTTCGGGCTGATTACGCGCCGGGGCACATTGTGGTACCAGACCAGGTTTTTGATTTCACCAAAGATCGAAAACGCAGTTTCTTTGGCGATGGAATTGTTGCTCATATCAGCACTGCCCAACCATTCTGCCCCAAACTAAGCGCGCAGCTATTAAAAGCCCTGCAGGAACAGGACGTGGTTGTACATAATGGCGGCACTTATATCACGATCGAAGGGCCGCGTTTTTCAACGCGGGGTGAGTCAAACACTTTCCGCAGTTGGGGCATGTCTTTGGTGGGGATGACTGCCGCTCCCGAGGTCTTTTTGGCGCGCGAAGCAGAAATCTGCTACGCCACCATGGCGCATGTGACGGATTACGACTGCTGGCATATCTCTGAGGAACCGGTCAGCGTGGAAATGGTGATCAACACGCTTTCCCACAACACCGCCGTGGCACAAAACGCTCTTATTCGCCTCGTCGATTTCGTATCAGAGGACGATGGTACCGCGGCTTGTGAGTGCGGTCAGGCCTTAAAAGATGCCATCATGACTAATCCTGCGGAGATCAACAAGGAAACGAGATCCAGGCTCCACCTTCTGTTAGATAAATATCTTGGATAACCTTGCCTGCTAAAACCGCCACCCAATCGCATTTACAACAACCGCGGCTGCTCGCTCTGGCAATTTTGTTCTTATTTTTCTTAACAGCTGCGCTCTCACTGGCAGATGGAACACGCCTGCATTCCGAACAACTGCAACCAGATTGGCAAGTTTTTATTCCCTTTTTTGTCTGGTTGGTCGGCATCCTGGCGCTGAATAAAGCCGTCAGGCGCAAGCTGCCAAGCCGTGATCCCTGGATATTCCCAACATTCGCCGCATTGATCGGCTGGGGATTATTGACAGTCTGGCGCCTCTCGCCCAGCCTGGGTCAAAAGCAGCTCGGCTGGTACCTGTTGGGTTGTGTGATATTTTGGCTGGGTCTGAATATCAACCGCCTGAGTTATCTTCTGAAACGCTACAAGTACGTTTGGCTTCTGATCGGCTTGTTACTGATTGGGCTGACCTTCCTCGTCGGGGTGAACCCAACAGGAGCAGGACCGCAATTGTGGCTGAGCGCATTTGGGTTTTACTTTCAGCCATCTGAACCCCTGAAACTTTTGATCATTATTTACCTGGCAGCTTTTTTCGCAGATCAGATCAAGCCCAACATTACGCTGCTTGGCTCGGTCTTTCCTACCCTGATAGTGACAGCTATTGCTGGTTTTTTGTTGATTGTTCAGCAGGATCTCGGTACAGCCAGTATGTTCGTCTGCCTCTATATCCTCATGCTGACGGTGACCACGCAAAACCGGAACTTCCTTTGGTTGATTCCTATGGCTGCCATCATCGCCGGCGGGATTGGCTACTTTGTGTTTGATGTGGTCAGAGCACGGATCGATATCTGGCTCAACCCCTGGGCGCAGGCATCAGGCAGTGCTTATCAACTGGTGCAAGCTCAGATCGCGCTGGCAGCGGGCGGTTTGGCAGGAACGGGGCCAGGCTTGGGCAGCCCTCTGTTCATCCCGGTGGCGGTTTCGGACTTTATCTTCCCCGCAGTTGCAGAAGAGACTGGCTTGTTTGGCAGTTCGGCTTTACTCCTCCTGATGATGATCCTGGTTGTGCGCGGTATCAGCATTGCTCAAGCCACAAAGACAACTTTTGGGCGCTACCTGGCCTTTGGCATTTCAGTCTATTTTGGGCTGCAAACCTTCTTCATCGTTGCAGGCAACCTGGGTCTGTTGCCCTTAACTGGCGTGACATTCCCGTTTTTTTCCTACGGCGGCTCGTCGCTCGTGACAAATTTGATCGCGGTGATGCTGCTGCTCAAAATCAGCTCGGAGCTGGCTGCTGAACCACTGCCCGAACCCATCCGCCGGCCTTACCGTTGGATTGCAGCCATTTTTCTTGGCTTATTTATCCTGGTGTTAGCCGCCAGCAGTTGGCTGGCAATCTTCCGGCAGGAAGAACTGCTCGCAAAACCTGAAAACCCACGTTGGGCGGTGTACGACCGCTACTCTCCGAGGGGTAAGATCCTGAGCCAATCAGGCGAGGAGCTGGCGGTTACAACTGGCGAAATCGGCAACTACAAACGCGAGGTTCTGATACCATCCTTGAGCAATACGATCGGTTATACCAGCGGTTTATATGGTCAGGATGGGCTGGAATTAAGCCAATATCAGTGGCTGAGAGGTTACTCAGGCAGAAGTTATGAGACGATTTGGAAGCACCAATTGCTCTACAATCAGCCACCCCCAGGTGTGGATATTAAACTAACGATCAATTTAGCCCTGCAAACTACCGCCGATACCCTGTTGGGTGACGCAAAAGGCGCTGTGGTGCTCATGAACGCGACAACAGGTGAAATCTACGCCCTGGCTTCCCATCCCTATTATGATGCCAATACCCTCACCGAAAACTGGGAACAATTGCGCCAGGATCCTGATGCCCCGATGGTTAACCGTACAACCCAGGCAACCTATCCCTTGGGCACATTGGTAAACAGCCTGGGTCTTGCTACTTACTACAACCATCCACAATCCGCCGAAGGAGTGCTGCCAGCAGCCGCAAGTGGACAGGATATGTATTGCCAGGCAGCCAGCGAAGCCTATGGTGAGGAGTTAAATGGCTACCAGAGTGGCTGTGAGCAGGCAGCATTGGCATTGGTCCAAAACCTCGATCCCGCAATATTCGCAGATCAACTGGACGCATTTGGATTATTTACAGCACCGACTTTTCCATTACGTACCATTGCCCCTGCCGCCAAACCGGACCCAGCGGTCCTTGAAGCCAAACCGCTGAGTGCGCTCGAAATCCAAGCAACTCCCTTACAGATGGCACTGGTCGCGGCAAGCATCACCAACGATGGCTTATTACCATCTCCGCGCTTGCGCAACACTTACCTTTCAGAGGATGGCAAATGGACGCCCTTCAGAGAAGGCGTCCTGCCGGTCAGGGTAATTGAATCAGAGGCTTCGGCACGGCTAAGGGCAAATTTGGCAGGAAATAACGAAACTTTTTGGTTCCAAAGCGGTCACGCCGTGACTCGGGACGACAAGATCCTCACCTGGTACATTGGCGGGACAACGGAAAATTGGGTAGCCACACCGCTGGCTATCGCGGTAGCAATAGAGTCAAATGCTCCCGACCTGGCACAAACAATCGGAAGCAGTCTCTTGAGTTTATACGCGGCTGAGTGAGTTTCAGCGGATCCGCAGGAACTTGCGCCGCCCAACCTGGAGCACGCTGTCCGGATCTGGCTTGCAAGTTGGATCACTAACGGTTACACCGTTGATTTTTACGCCCATCTGGTCGATCAAACGGCGGGCTTCACTGCGTGATCCAGCCATCTTTTGTCCGACCAGGATATCAAGCAGGGTTTCTCCCTCTGCAGCATGATACTCAGGCATATTTTCGGGAATGTCGCCCTTCTGGAAGGTTTGAATGAATTGGTTTTGGGCATCCTCAGCAGCTTCGGCACCATAAAAGACCGAGGTGATGCCATAAGCGAGCTGCATCTTTGCGTCGCGCGGGTGCAGACTGTTTGTAGCTAAACCGGCTTTAAAATGGGAGAGTTGTTCGGGGGTCCACTCGGTGGCAAGTTCAGCATAGATTGGCATGGCTTTGTCCGGAATACTCATAACCTTGCCATACATATCAGCGGCGTTGGTATTGAGCGGGATGTGGTTACCAAGGGATTTGCTCATGCGCACTTCCCCATCAGTCCCAGGCAGGATGCCGAGGATAATACCAATGTTTGGCTTCTTCCCAAGCGAAGTCATGATCTTGCGGGAAGCCGTAATGATATTGAAAAGCTGATCAGACCCGCCCACCTGGACATCGATGTCAAGGTGATAAGCATCGTAACCCTGCATGATTGCGTAGAAGAATTCGTGCAGGTGAATTGGTTCGTTTTTCTCCCAGCGTTTGTGGAAGTTATCACGCGTCAGGAATTGCTGAACGGTGAAATTGGATGCCAGACCGATGAAGTCAGTCATGGATAACTTACGCAGCCATTGATCGTTGTAAAGCACCTGCGTGCGTTCTGGATCGAGGATGCGGAAAGCCTGCTGAGCATAAGTTCGGGCGTTTTCCATGACCTTTTCTTCGCTCAAGTGCGGACGAAGTTTGTCCTTGTCTGAAGGATCGCCAATCATGGAGGTGTAGGTACCAATCACGAAGAGCACTTCATGCCCAAGCTCCTGGAACTGGCGGAGTTTACGCATGGTGACGGTATGCCCAAGATGAAGATCGGTGGAGGTGGGGTCGTAGCCGCAATAAACGCGTAGAGGTTTGCCAGTCTTTTCGGACTCAATCAGGCGTTCGCGCAGCTCTTCAGCCATGTTATCGGCTATGGTTTTATCACCAAAATCGGCGCCTTGCATTAAGTAAGTAACTTGTTCATCGATGTTCATCTTCTTCTCCTGCACGGTCAAAATTTTCGGCGTATGACCGTATTAGCTGGGTAACTATAAAGCTTGATTTTACCACCGGATTTTCCATCCCACTCAGAACAATTTCTCCATGCTTCCCGCCCTCGCAAACAAAGTGTTGAAAAGGCAGGGTGGGTTGGCTATCACCAGGTGCCTTCCTGAAAACACGCTTCGACGCCATATTCTTCGAGCGCGATGACCCACCTTACTATGATGTTTCACTTAATGCCTATGCACATAAATTGTTGCTGCATGTGATCCGTCAAACATCTGGCATTGCTGATCTATCCGAACGATTCTACTTGTAGGGAACGGCCTTGTGCCGTTCCATTTGACCATGTGGAGAAAGGGGTCAATGCGGAAGGGGTCAAGCCCCTTCCCTACGAAAACAATCAAGCCAAGGTGGATATCCTCGCGCCGTTCTGCTTTTTGTGATGTGAATGCTCCTCGTAGGGAACGACCTTGCGCCGTTCCATCTGGCCGGGTTGCGGAAGGGGTCAAGCCCCTTCCCTACGACAGAATCGATAAAAAACGGATGAGCTTGAGCTCATCCGTTCATCATCTTTTCAAAAAGAACAACTAATCATTCGGGAAGGAGGAAATATCGTCCTCAAGTTTCACATTAGCCTCTGGTTCAGGGGCGTTGCTCTCATCCGGAAGTTCAACCTCAGGTTCCTGGGGCTGTTCTTCCTCTTGAGATGTTTCCTCCACATGTTCCGTCTCAACCTTGGCTGATGCCAACTGGCGAGCCTCAATCTCAGCAGCTAATTCCTCAGACAGTTTCTGTTCCTTTGTCTGCAGTCTGTTTACCCAGACGGTATGGCGCAAAACCAACAAGAGTGCGGCAATAACCGCCACTATCAGCATGAAGGTTTGATTAATATTGATCCCATTGACCGGTGAAGGATCCAGACGCAGGAATTCAAGGAAGAAGCGGAAAGTTGGATAGAGCACCAGGTAAAGCAAGAACAAATCGCCTGTAAAAAACTTTTTGCGCCATTTGCGATTGATCAACAAGAGCAAACCGGCTGAAAGAAGAGCCAGGATGCTCTCGTAGAGAAAGAGTGGATGGTATTTCTCAACGTGTTCAAAGCCAGGCAAGCGGTAGGGTGGGTCGATGGTGATTGCCCAGGGAAGATTGGTTGGACGACCATAAACTTCCTGGTTAACGAAGTTTCCCCACCTGCCAACGGCTTGTCCGACGAGAAGACCCGGGGCAATATAATCAGCCCACTCAAGGAAATTGAGCTTTTTAGCTCTGCAGTAAATGATGAGAGTCAGCGCTCCACCAATCACACCGCCAGCAATGCCAAGCCCGCCTTTCCAAATCTTGAGGATCTCGATCGGGTTACGCAGGTAGTTTTCGGTAGTGACTCCCATAGCCTGGTTGGAGGCGGATGGGGTGAAAACGTGCCAGAGGCGTGCGCCAATGATGCCGCCAATCAGCAGCCAGGGAAGCATATCGAGGATGATTTCAGGATCTCGACCTGCCCGTTTCGCCTGTCTTGCAGCCAGCCATGCACCTAAAATGGCACCTATGATGATAATAATCGCATAAAAACGGATAGTTAAGGGGCCGATATTAAAACCTTGAGGCATGAAGTTCCTTTCCGTAACCGTTGAGAATTAAGCTTGCTTAGATTGCTTCCAGACAAAGAATATTCGCTGGAGTGCGGTTACATTAGCCATAACCGCTATTATACCAACGGAAATAAGCAATTGATTAAACACCAGACCGAGTATGAGGACAACAGCTCGTTCAATGCGGCTGAAAAAGCCGGCTTTGCCGGAGAAACCAAGCCCTTCTGCCCGGGCACGGGTGTAGGAAACCAGTGCTGAACCGCACAATGCGGCATAGGTAAGCATAATCCCCAATGTAGAAGGTTGACTCTGAAAATGGAAGAGCACACCCGCCAAAAGGAACATTTCATCATAGCGATCAACAACTGAATCGAGAAAGGCGCCAAACTTACTGACTACGGCTGTTCTACGTGCCAGCGCTCCATCCACAGCATCCAGTGGTGCCATAAAGGCTGCCACTAAGCCGCCCGCGAGTAGCATTCCCCTTGCAATCAAGTACGCTGCCACAACGTCGCCAACCAAACCGAACAGCGTAACGAAGTTCGCAGTAATTCCCAGCTTCAACAGGAAACCAGCAATAGCATCCAGCGGTGCCTGGAAGGTTCTCCGAAGGAAAGCCTCAGAATCCAATTTGTTTTTGCGCATCTAATCCTTTTCCTCTTCCGGTTCAGGTGGGTCAAGCAGGATTTCGCGGTCTTTCCCTCCACTTTGGGCAGGTCCGAGTACGCCGCGTGCTTCAAGCTGGTCAATGAGCCAGGCAGCCCGAGGGTATCCCAGGCGCATATGGCGCTGCAGATAAGATGCGCTCGCCCTCCGGCTGCGGCGTACGAGGTCAATTGCCTGGTTGATGAGTGTTTCGTCGCTGTCTTCGGGTTGATCTTTTTGGATCACCTCTTCCCAGGGCGCTTCCTCTTCCACTGGCACTTCAGTTTGCGTTGCTTCAGGTTGCGGGACGGGCTTGCTGGGTTCCGGCACAGGCTGGTCGAGATGTTGTTTGTGCCTGTTGTCTGTATTTTCTGTCCACCATTTGATGACAGAACGGATTTCCCCGTCAGTAATCATCACACCCTGGGCCCTCTGCAAACCAGTCTCGGGATGGACGAAGAGCATATCTCCCCTGCCAAGCAGCGTTTCAGCACCGGGTTGATCGAGAATGACCCGGGAGTCTACTTGCGATGCAACCGTAAAGGCAATTCGGGTCGGGAAGTTTGCTTTGATAACGCCCGTGACCACATCCACACTTGGACGTTGGGTTGCGACTACCAGGTGGATACCGATGGCGCGCGCTTTCTGAGCCAGGCGCACGATTTGATCCTGTGTCTGTTCGGCGGAATTAAGCATCAGGTCTGCTAACTCGTCGATCAGGATCACGATGCGCGGCAGTTTTGGTTTACCCGCCTTCACCATCTTGGCATTGTACGAATCAAGGTTCCGTGCCCGGATGCTTTCCAGCAAGCGATAGCGGTTTTCCATCTCCGTCGTAGCCCAACGCAAAACGCCCATGATACGTTCCACTTCGGTTTCAACCTCGCCATAAAGATGCGGCAAGCCGCTGAAGCGCTTCAGCTCCACACGCTTCGGATCGATCATTACCATTTTTAGGTCGTCGGGATGATTGTTGAGCACCAGCGACATGGTGATCGCCGCGATACAGATGGACTTGCCCGAGTTGGTCGTGCCGGCAATAAGCAGATGGGGCATGGTGGAGAGATCGGAAACGACGGGTTCCCCTGAAACACCTCTGCCGAGCGGAATCGCGAGCGGAGAATTGACGCGGGCAAATTCTTCGGATTCGAGCAAGGGGCGCAAGCGAACGAGCATATGCTCGGTGTTTGGCACTTCCACGCCCACGTAGGATTTGCCAGGGACGGGTGCCACAATGCGCAGGCGTTCCGCCTTAAGTGCCAGAGCCAGGTCTTTGGAGAGACCTGAGATTTTTGAGATACGAACCTTTTGTTTATCTTCCTGTCCAACCCTCTCGATATAACCAGGTTCGACCGCATACTGAGTCACAGTGGGCCCCACCCGGTAGCCAACCACTTTGGCAGGAACGCCAAACTCTGTCAAGGTTTTCTCCAGCAGACCAGCGGTCATATTGATGGTAGCTTGGTTGGTGGCGACTGTTTTTTCGTTCTCAAGCAGGGTCAGGGGCGGCAAACCCTCTGGACGGTGGTATTTTATGGGTTTCTGAATCTCATCTTCTTCAATTTCAGAATAGTGCCGTCTGTATTGGAGTGGGAGTTCTGCCTGCCCTTGTAGTTTTTTAACAGGCATTTGCCCGGTGGGTTTTAGCTGGATATTCAGCCCCGAAGCGGCAGACTGTGCTTCCTGAACTGTTGACTGCGGCTGTATAGCTTGAGTGGTATCCCCAAGTTTCGTCCTCGCCCAGCGGTCAAGCTTCCCGACCAAGCCCAGGCCAAAAAGAAGCGCAATCAATCCAAGAATCAGAAGGACAATCCCGGCAGGCACGCGTGTTATCAGGTTGATGAGCGGGAAAGCCACGCCATAGCCGCTGATCCCACCCGCGCTCATACCAGCATTTACGCTGCTGACAGTATCGTTAAAGAAGGCCGAAAGCGCACCCAGCAATAGAAAAAAAGCAATTTCCACCAGAATCACGCGGAAGATTTTCACTTGCCTGGCTTGATTTTTGCGCCAGAGTAATAGCAGCCAACCAGCAGCAAAAACAGCTGCGGCAACGATAAACCGCCCATAACCGAACCAGCGCCGCAGCATCGCAGCCCCAGCATCCACAACCCGTCCATGCGTGATCCCCAATACAGCCAGGAGTAACAGCGCGCCCAATACCAGCAGAACCAGACCAGCAAAATCCCACCCCAGTCTGACCTGTCGTTCTTTATTGGCTTGTGCCTGGGCTTCAGCCTTTAGGGCTGCTGGTTCTGCAATTTGTCTTGTTTTGTCTGAGTCGCTCGAGCGGCTCTTGTTGGCAGTCTGGCTCACAGGTTTTCTCCGTTTATGCAGCATGCTATGCTGAAGTAATATTCAGCAAATAACATTGCACCAATCGTGCCAGTTAGAGAACAACCCTTGTCGGGAAGAGGCCCGCCTTTTTCATTTACAAACCACAACCCATAGGGAAAAGGCCTGCCTTTTCCTCATACGATCTCACACACTCCAACTTCGGTCGAGGCATCCCGCAAGGGGAGGCTTTGCACGGCCGTCGACCCTACAAGACCCTCAAACGATTCGCACACTCCAACCGCGGTCGAGGCATCCCGCAAGGGGAGGCTTTGCACGGCCATCGACCCTACAAGGCCTACTATCAATTATTCTTCTAAATTAGTATCGGAAGGGTTGGTTTCGCTTGCCTGCCCGGAGAGAACGCCTGTTCCATCCAGTTCCATATCAGCAATCACCTGGGCAACATTCTCGAGCGCAATTTTCTGCTTGCGGTAAAGGTCCGCTTCAGAAACTGAAAGCTTGCTGGCAACTTCGCGCGCTTTCTTACCCTGCAGGAATTTCAGATCAAGAATGTTGTATAACAACCAGTCGCTGGTGAACTTGCGCTCACCTTCAGGGCGGATTTTCTCGATAGCTTCTTTGATGATGCTGCGCAGTGCATTCACCCGATTGCCATCATTCGTCTCGCTCGCAGTTTCGACCACTTTTAAATTCATCAGCGGATTATTGGTCAGTTTTGGGCCACCCCAATAGTGCGTGAGAGCGTCCTTAACCCAATCGGTCATCTCAACCGGTATGCTGCGGTTCTCGGAATTATAGATGCGTTGTTGATTGTAGCTGGCACTTGCACGCAAGTCCTGGATATAATCCACTTCAAGTTGGAGGCTCGTAATGGATCGCAGTACCTGCTGTTGGTAAGCGCGATCCTTTAACGCAATGGCTGCACGATCGATCAGCAGACGCACGGCTTTCAGGTCTTCTTCGTCTACCAGGTCAGGATCATATTTGAGAAAGCCGCATACTCCGAGGAGAGTCTTTTTGCCGTTACCATTGGAATATTCCAACCGGATCACATATAGATTCCCTAACGACTGGAAGTCAGCCTCTTCGTTCGCCGGATTGTCTATCTCCGGCAGGATGCTGTCATCTAGGTTGAGCGAGGTCAGTTTTTTGGTATCGCCAGTCTGGATGACCCGGTCGATTTTGCCGCCTTCCAAAACCGCGATAAATCCAGCTTTCACTTGCAGTCGGTCGCAAATGGAAGCACTGACCATCTCCAGGAATTGGTCCAGATCTTTTCCCGTCAGCATGCGGTCCTGCAGGGATTGGATCACTTCCAGGTCAGCGCGATCTTCACCCCAGAAAAAGGCTTTTTCGAGGTAAGGCGAAGCCAGTGTGATGGCATACTCGAGCACAAGGAGCACAGCCACCATGACGACTGGAACGAGGAAGAAGTTGGAAACACCTTGGGATTCACCAAAACGCCGTACAATAGTGGTCATTCCCAGAACGATTGCCGCCACGAAAGGACCCCGCAGCATCCAGCGCAGCAACCGGCTCTTGACGGCACGCTCAGTCCAGTTTAGCCCGAAGTAAGAGACCACGTAAGCCATCACGATCAAGAAAAAGCCGGTGAGGACCGAAGCGATAATGGATAGCAGCCAAAAAAAGTCGGGATGGCTCGCCAGGGTCAGGTTGCCATGGTACAGGAAAAGAATGCTTGTGAGCGCAGGAGCTGCCGCGCCTGCCATCAGGTAAAACAACCGGCGCTGGCTGGTGCGGGTGGCACTGCGATGTACAACCCTAAGCATGTTGTAGCTGACCATCAACATCACAAGGATGTAAAAAATGCCAAAGCAAAATGTGACCGTGTTGCGTTCCAGGTAGGGTCCGGGTGCCTGTTCGGGGGCAAGTCCGCCAACCGTGATGCCAAAAGGAATCAAGACTGCCATCACAACCGACAGTACATAGATCACCACGACGACTGTTCGACGTCTTCCACGGCTGGGGCGACCCGTCAGGGTAAGCAGGGCATCCGAAAAATGCAGGTAGACAGCCGGAAGCATCACCAGACCAACCCATTTCATTTGCAGTAGAAATTCCACATAAGCCGGCGTATTAGAAACGCTTGCCATCGCTTCGCCAGCATAGATCAGCGTGACGCAAGCCAGCAGCAGGATGTAGGTCTGAACCAACCGGTCGTGAATATTGAAACTGGTGGCGTACATCATCAAAGCCACCGCCGTGATTGCCACGCCAGCAGCCAGAATCTGGTAGACCGTTTCAAAAATGCCAGTGAGGTCAAGCGCGAAAGGAAGGGTCACAAGCCGTTAACTCCCAAACCTCTTTTCAAAGAACAAAGCGGGATCAGAATTGGGGAAGTACTGGTCCAGAAAACCGCACTGCTCGTAACCGCATTTGAGCGCCAGGCTGATCCCCGGGAAGTTGCGCATCGGGATCTCTATCAACACCCGGTCCAGTTTTTTCTTTGCAGCCCAGTTTTCGCATGCAGCAATCATCGTTGTTGCAACCCCGTTCAGGCGTACTTCCGGCGTGACCACCAGGTCGCAGATGCGCGCGGTCTTGGGCAGGCTCTTGGCTTCGAGTGTGACATATGCCACCAGCAGATCATCCAGCATGCCGGCATAGATCAGGTCGGCATCCGCCCAGGAACGCAGCAGGGAATTTTCATCGCGCGGGTATTTGATGGTCACTTCACGCGGCAGTTTCACCCGCTGGAAAGTCAACCCCCACCCCAGGGGGTCCTGGCTGGTCTGCAAACGATAAGAATAGAGCGAATTGACACGATGGTCCATCGCTATCATTTTTTCCATGTGCGCGCGGGTTGCCACCAGGATTTTCAGTTTTGCCATTGTTTCCTCCTATTCCTCTGCTGTTACATTTACAACGATAACACAGGTTGAGGTTTCGCTGCCATCGTTATCCAGCGCCACCAGGCGGAGCATGTAAGGTCCGGGTGTCAAGTCGCTGGTGTACCAATTTCCGAGATTTTCATCGATATGCACGCCGCTGCCAGCCGCAATTGTCTGCCACTTGGGTTCACCCATCGTGGAAAAGTCATAGCGGTAGGAGCCCAGAGAAGGAGTATTCACTGATCCAATGATCTCAACCACGCCCTTGACCTCCGCTTCATGCACCGGGCTTTCAATCTCCAGGACGTCATTCACACATTGGGAGTCAATCCCCTCAATTTGCGCCTGTGGGTAGAGCGTGGGGGTGGGTGTGGCATCGGTGGGGATGGGACCTGACAGCGTAATGGTGGGGGTTGTAAGCACCTCGATCGTGGAGGTGGCGAAGGTTGGTGCCTGGGCGAGCTCGCTTGCCAAGAAGGTGGCAACCACAAATTCCATGATGGTCATCAGCCCAACCAGGATCAGGATCGATGCAGCAGCAGTCACCTTTCGTTGGGCGGCTTCGCGCTCAAGCCCAAAGATAGCAGTGCGTTTTTCTTCGAGCGAGATTACAATCCGCCGCAGGTATACCACGGCAATAATCCCGAGGATCAGATAAATCGGGACCTCAAAATCCGCCAGGAATTTGATCACGTATTCCATATTGTCAGCTAATAATGTTTAGAGACGCCGCAAAACACCCCTGAGCAGGCTCATCAGGTTCGGGGCGATCTTGTCGCCGACCTCTAGCACCTCTTCGTGAGTGGCTTTGTTGGTGCCGTCCGGGTCGATTTTGTTAGTGATGGTAGCAATGCCAAGGATGTTCATCCCACCGTGCTTGGCGACAATTGCTTCAGGAACAGTGGACATACCGACCGCGTCGACGCCGACCATTTTCAAAAAGCGGCAATCCGCAGGGGTCTCAAAGGATGGGCCGGAAAGGCAGACATACACGCCTTTTCTGAGCGTCAGTCCAAGCTCAGCGCCGGTTTCTTCGGCAAGCTGGATCAGTTCGGGGTTATAGATGGCGCTCATGTCGGGGAAACGCGGACCGAATTCGTCCAGGTTGGGTCCCCGCAGGGGGTTCTCGCCAGCCATTGGAAGGAGCGCGAGATGGTCCTTGATCAGCATCAGGTCGCCGGCGCGAAAATCATCGTTCAAGCCACCAGAGGCGTTGGTGATGATCAGAGTTTTGATGCCCAGGCGCTGGATCACGCGGATGGGAAGCCCAATCTGCGAGATGGAGTGACCTTCATAGTAATGGGTGCGCCCCTGCAAAACGAGCACCTCTTTGCCCTCGAGCTGCCCGATGATCAGGCGACCCTTGTGCCCGGGGACTGTTGAAATAGGCCAATGAGGGATTTCCCGGGTGGGGATGATGGTCGGGTTTTCAACCGAATCAGCCAGCTCGCCCAGGCCGGAGCCGAGAATGAGGGCAATTTCGGGTTGGGTGTGAATGCGCGCCCTGACGGCGTCTGTCGCCGCGTCAATTTGTGCAATGGTAATATATTTAGCCATGACTTCCTCAGGTAGGTTTAGTTTGATCATTATATCATCCGCTATCGGGGCTGGTGAGAGTGCAGGAGGTAAGGTCGTCGCTTTGTTGGGGTTTGGTATGCATGACAGTGGATTGGCATGGCACGGGCTCAGTATTTGGGAGCATTGGTTGTAGTCTTTGTCGGCCGGGTTCTGTCTGACCTGCCCCGGAGCGAAGCAAATGGGGTTAAGCCAAGCTCTTTTTTTTCTTCTCGCCGGGTCTCCAGCTATGATTGCGGATGGGCACAAGGCCCATCCCTACGGTGGGGGGCGTGGTGCCGGAAAGCAACCTGATTGCGCCGGCGTCATCGCCGAGCGCAACTTTTGACCGTCAGGTCTCCTTGGTTGCATTGGGGTTACGAATCCTGGTTATCTTGAAAGGCACGGCATGCCGTGCAACTACCAAAAGCACTAGGAAGGCAGGGGCTTGGCAAGCATGGTAAGGGTTAGTAATTTGGGAAGATTGGTTGTAGGGGTTTGGCATGCCAGCCCCGTGTCCCGTTTGGGTGTAAGTTCTCTGTTCTCGCCGGTGTCTTC
>JAXGPH010000022.1:0-25426 GCA_040767065.1 Anaerolineaceae bacterium
TTTCGCTGGAGTTCAGAAAGCTTTGTTTTTCAAAGTTCCTGCGCCCGTTCGGACGCGCAAAAGCCAATTATAGGCAAACAGAAAATTAAGTCAAGGGTTTTTTAGACCAATTTCAAAACTCGTTTCGATCAGTTATATATCTCCTACCCTGCGAAGGTTTTTCTCTTTTCCAACCCAGGCCTGATTATGTTTTGAGCCTTAGAAATCGACGTTGAAAACAAAGCTGCGGAAAAAGATGTAAACAAAGTAAATCACTATCAGGTAAATTGCAGACTTTTTGCCGAGCTTTCCCTTGTTGAACCACAAGATCGCCCACAACAAAATGCCGGTCATGGTCTCCCACGGGAGATCCCAGATAAGCAGAGGTTTTGGAACGGCATAGGTGGAAATGAGCGCGCCGCCGCCAATTGCTAACAAGGGGTTGGTGATGTTGCTGCCGACCAGCGTGCCCAGAGAAATGCCAGCTTCTTTGTGGCGCACGCCTGCCAAAGCGGTGGTGAGCTCGGGCAAAGCGGATGCCAAACCAAGCGTAATTACGCCGATTAGTGAGCCGCCAACACCTGTCTTGTCAACAACAAGTTCAGTCGCCGAAAGCACAAGCGTTGCACACCCAATAATTACGACCAACAAGATCAATGTGATTAAGGAGTCAAAAAACACTTCGCGTCCATTACTTGGAACGTCTTCAGCCAACTCTGAAGAGCTTAGTTGATTATCCTCTTCCTTGTAGTGCTTGCGTTCGTCTGTATATAAATAGTAGGTATAAGCGAGAAATGTTCCAAATAAGATCGCGCCATCAATGCGGCTGTAGTTTCCATCCCAACCGAGGATGATACACATGATGGTGGTGCCGATCATTGGGATCATGCTCTTCCAGAGGAAATAGCGCCGGAAGTAAAGGGTGCCAGACAACAAAATCACGATCCCCATAATCAGGGTCTGCTGAACCACATCGGAGCCAATGTTGGCACCCAACACGATAGCCGAACCAGTTTGATAGTCCAGCGTACCGCTCAGAATATTGACGGATGCGGTGAAGTGGGAAGTTATTTCCGGAAGCGAAGTGGCAACCGAAAGCACCGTCATGCCCATGAAAGTGCTGGATAGCTTAAAGTAATTCGCGATCCCGATCAACTTTTTAACGGCATAGTTTGCTCCCAATACCAGCACAACGAGCGCAGCCAAACCAACTGTAATAACTGCGAATAAATTCCAATCTTGCATCATAATAGGTCCTTTTCTAAAAACGATTGATTATACGGTAGTTAAAGTTACCCCGGCAATAGCCGCGGATACGATTTAACCTCGATTTAACAATTAGCCGGAGAAGGTAATGCCTGCTGCCCCCGATTGTGCCGCGCTCCGCCCGAGCACAGCCTTTCTTGGTAAACGTTTGTCTGCTTCTGGAGATATTCTGTCAGTTCGCGTGCGCGTCCCCACGGGGGGCTTCCAAAAGGGAGGAAAGCAGTCGCGCTGAAAAAGCCGGCACGATCAAGAGCAGTGGCGCAGGGATCAAGCCCCCTCCGTTCGACAATCCTCGTTTGCCCGCGCAGCTTGTTATGGGACCATATCGTCATCGCGAGGCAGAGTGACCGTGGTGATCTGCCTTTCGATTTGCACTTTATAGAGACCTTCGGTCACCTTCCATGCACGGCCTGGAGGCCGGCACGATCAAAGACCCCCCGCATCACGAGCCTCCTTTGCGCGGCGATCTGCCTCTAACTTCGTCATTGCGAGCTTCTTTTGCGCCTGTGCCCGCGAAGCAGGGTATGGCGATCTACCTTGAATCCGTCACCACGAGCCTCCTTTGCGCCTGTGCCCGCGAAGAAGGGTATGGCGACCTGCCTTTGGATTCCATTATCTGGAAACATCACGGTCAATTTGCGTGCTCGGCGAGGATGCCGGCATGATCAACAATCACACCTGCAGACTACCTCGTCGCAGTGACGGTTCTATCACCGCAATTTTTTACCTATTACTAACACTTCCCCTTTACACTTTTGATAACACTAAGAACAAACTGGAAAGAAGAAAATAAGAAATTATGGACATCAACAAATTTACCCAAAAAGCGCAGCAAGCTGTGCTCAACGCCCAGCAATTGGCGCGAGATTTCAACCATCAAAGCATCGAGCCCAGCCACTTGCTTCTGGCTTTGCTCAACCAATCCGAAAGCACTGTGCCGGCTGTGATCACGCAAATCGCCGGTTCGGCTGAAATATTAAAAGAAGAAGTGCGCAAAGAACTGGCAAGCCGACCAAAAGTTTATGGCGGCCCCACCGGTGAAGCGGGACTCTCACGCCAGGCAGCAGACGTGCTGGACGCGGCTGAGCGCTACGCCAAAGGCATGGGCGACGAGTACACCTCCACCGAACACATCCTGCTTGGCCTGACCGACAGCCCCGAAAGCAAAACCCTTTCCGCCTTCGGCGTGACCAAAGATGCCGTGCTTAAAGCCCTGCGCGAGATCCGCGGCAGCCAGTCGGTCACCAGCCAAAACCCAGAAGATACCTACCAGGCACTTGAAAAGTATGGGCGCGACCTGACCGCGCTGGCGCGCCAAGGCAAGATAGACCCGGTTATCGGGCGTGACGAGGAGATCCGCCGCACCATCGAGATCCTCAGCCGCCGAACCAAGAACAACCCCGCCCTGATCGGCGAACCTGGCGTGGGCAAAACCGCCATCGTTGAAGGGTTGGCGCAGCGTATCGTCAACCGCGACGTGCCCGAGGGCTTGAAAAATAAACGCATTGTGCAGCTCGACATGGCGGCGATGGTCGCCGGTGCGAAATACCGCGGTGAATTCGAAGAGCGTCTCAAAGCCGCTCTTAAGGAAGTTACAGAATCCGACGGGCAGATTATCCTTTTCATCGATGAAATGCATACCGTCATCGGTGCGGGCGCCGCAGAAGGTGCCATGGATGCTGGTAACATCCTCAAACCAATGCTGGCGCGCGGTGAATTGCACCTGATTGGCGCGACTACCACTAACGAATACCGCAAGTATGTCGAAAAAGACGCCGCCCTTGAGCGCCGCTTCCAGCCAGTCTATGTGACTGAGCCCAGTGTTGAAGACACCATCAGCATCCTGCGCGGCTTAAAATCAAAATACGAAGTGCACCACGGCGTGCGCATCACCGATTCAGCCGTCATCGCCGCCGCGACCTTGAGCAACCGCTACATCACGGACCGGCGATTGCCAGACAAGGCTATCGATCTGATCGATGAAGCCGCCGCCCACCTGCGCACAGAAATTGACTCCAAACCTCAAGCTCTGGACAATGTCGACCGCGAAATCATGCAGCTCGAAATTGAAAAACAAGCCCTGCAGATAGAAAAAGATCAAGCCTCCCGTGAACGGCTCGAAAAGCTTGAAGCGGAGCTGGCAGATTTGCGCGAAAAATCAAAAGCGCTGACAGCCCAATGGCAAGCCGAAAAAGAAGCCATTCAGAGTTTTAAGGACCTGAAAGAAAAGCTCGACCAGGCTCAGCAGGAAATGGAACAGGCCGAGCGGAACGCCGACCTGGAAAAAGCTTCGCGCCTGCGCTACGGCACCATCCGCGAACTTGAAAACAAGATTCGCGAAGCTGAACAGAAGCTGCAAAGCCAGCAACAGAAAGGCGCGCTGCTCAAGGAAGAGGTGGACGCGGAAGAAATAGCCTCGGTGGTTGCCAAGTGGACCGGCATCCCAGTCAACCGCCTGCTGGAAGGCGAGATGGAGAAGCTCCTGCACATGGAAGAGCGCCTGCACCAGCGCGTTGTCGGGCAGGATGAAGCCATCATCGCCGTCTCCAACGCGGTACGCCGCTCGCGTTCGGGTATGCAAGATCCCAACCGCCCGATCGGCTCCTTCATTTTCCTGGGTCCCACCGGCGTCGGCAAGACCGAGCTGGCACGCGCCCTGGCAGAGTTTCTCTTTGACGACCAGAACGCCATGGTACGCATCGACATGAGCGAGTACCAGGAACGCCACACCATCAGCCGCCTGTTTGGCGCGCCTCCCGGCTATGTGGGCTATGAGGAAGGCGGTCAACTGACGGAGGCTGTGCGCCGCCGCCCCTATAGCGTGGTTTTGTTCGACGAGATCGAAAAAGCGCACTCTGAGATCTTCAACGCCCTGCTACAGGTGCTGGATGACGGGCGCATGACCGACGGTCAGGGACGCACGGTCGACTTCCGCAACACGCTGATCATTATGACCAGCAACCTCGGCAGCCAACTCTGGATGCACGACGAAAGCGGTCAGCCCCGCCAGGTCAGCCGTGATGAGATTGTGGATCTCTTGAAAAACTTCTTCCGACCGGAATTCCTGAACCGGGTGGATGAGATTGTGATCTTCAAACCTCTGACCCGAGAGGATCTGGGCGGGATTGTTGAAATCCAACTGCGGCATGTTTCCGATCTGCTGGCAGACCGCGGGCTGAAGCTCGAGATCACCCCAGCTGCAAGGGAATGGTTGGCGGATATGGGCTACGACCCCGAATTTGGCGCCCGCCCCTTGAAACGCGTCATTCAGCGTGAGGTCCAGGACCCGCTGGCGCTCAAGATCCTCAGCGGCGACTTTCGCGAAGGCGATACGATCAAAATCGACCTTGTCGGTGGAGTATTGAGTTTTAGCAAAGCATAGTTAAATGTAGGGCGGAATCCGCTTCCGTTGCGGACTCCGCCGGTTTCACATGATTCCGCCATACGGGTATTGCTTCATTCACCGTAAATCCCTTTTCCTTTTTCGAATTTTCTTGGGTCAATTATCGGCCTGTGTTCAGGCATATCCTGATAATAATCGCAATAACTCGACCATTTCCACTGTTCCGGCAATTTGACAAGTTGATGGTGAACAGGGTTGTAATGAATGTAATTGAAACAATTGATCAAGTCGTTTTCATCCCGAATGGTATGTTCCCAATAACGATTTTGCCAAATGATCAGCTCTGGGATCCCCATTGATTTACGAAGGGTGTATGTTGTCAGCCTTTTGATCTCCCGAATTTTTTGGGAATAGGAATTATCAGCTTCAGGCAGGCTTAACAGGAGATGCCAGTGGTCAGGCAGAATGCAATATGCCAACAGTTCGAAAGGCTGACGCTTTTGAACCCTTTTGATTGCTTTATAAAGATTTCCGACATTATCCTGATCCAGAAAGAATTTGATGCGTTTGTTCGTGACGACCGTAAAGAAGTATTTACCACCAAAAACCTTGTTTCGGATGTAATTTGGCATGCAATTAGTTTAGCAGTATTTTATTAAAAAGATAAAGAGTCGTAGGGCGGAATCCGCTTCCGTTGCGGACTCCGCCAATGATGTAGACGTCGGAGTGAGCCCGCGGAAGGCTTGTGTAGGAAAGTGCCCTGGGGCGGTCTCATTCCACCCTACGAAGAGATAGCCTCTTGCAGGGAACCGGCCTGCCTGTTCCTGATCTTGGGTCAACCTTACGGAAGGAGAGCGTTTCGTAATGCTCCCTGCGTATGCAACTGTTTCACCCGGAAGGATTCCTCGGTCACATTCGGTGAAATTGGCACGCCAATTTCTTGAGAAAAGACCAAAACAAGGCGCGGTTGTGTCCGCCAAGTTGGTTAAGGGTGGACCTGTCCCGCCTGCTTATAACCACCCTTTGAGAACTTATGGAAAAAATGGCAAACCTGTACTGAACACTGCATCAACCGAACAGGACGTCTCCAAGTTGCCACATTACGGACATTTCTATTTAGCCTTGATGTGTGTTAGGAAAAAATTTGCAAATTTTCTGTTGATCGCAGCTTGCTCAGGATATTCTATAAGGTCCGAATTTACGGAATTGGGTAGCATCCACGCGCGTGAGGCGGTCGGTGGCGGGGCTGAGCAGGTAATCCCATCCATCCCGGTGGAGGATCGGAATGCGGCGGCGGAGCTTCTTGAAGGTTTCGCGCATGTCCTCTGAAAGGAAATAGTAACTGTCGTATTCCTTGGGGTATTCGTAGAGCAGGCGGTCGTAAATGTCGATGAATTCCCGACGGTAAGCAGGGGTGACCTCCTGGAGATTGCTAATGACCCAGCAGACCGGCTCGAACTCCCAGTTGTAAGTGAGCCCGATAAAGCGGTCGTCTGCGGTGATGTAGGGAGAGAAGGGAAACTGGCGGCAGCTGAGGGTGCGGAAGTCGCGCTCGCAATATTCAGGCCCCCGGCAAGCCATCAGGTGCATGTAACCCGGCATTTCAGCTTTCATTTTAGGCACATCGATGGGATCATTGGGGCATTCGTCACCGCGCAAGCGATGCCAAAGCTGGGTATTGGGTTTGAGGTAAGCCCACTCCTCTTTTAATGCTACGGGCACTGCCACACAGATGTCGCAGCAGAAGGGTTTGCCGGAAGGGTTGTGGGGCGCGCACAGTCTGCCGCAGTCGACTTCGGCAATTGGCGAAGCAAAGCTGGCATAGAGCTGAGCGATGTCGAGATCTGGTTTATAGGTCATGGCAGGGTTTATACCATTAATCAAGGCGGTTATCAGTCTTGCTCACTTGTTTTTGTGTTTTTCGCTCGTACTCATAATGCCGGCGCATGCAGTCGAAAGTTTCCGCGCTGATGTAATGCTCAATGCGGCAGGCATCCTCAAAGGCGGTCTGCTCACTAACCCCCATCCAGATGAAAATCTCTGCCAATATGTTGTGGCGATTGTAAGTCTCTTCAGCAATTTGGCGACCTTTAGGCGTAAGGGAGATATGTTTGTTGCTGTCAAGCTCCACGAACCCATCAGCCGAAAGGCGTTTGATCTGCTGGCTGATAGTTGGGCGGGAGTATTGCATGTGACGGGCGATGTCGATGGCGCGCACATTCCCATTTTTCTTCTCCAGGATGAGAATCGTCTCGAGGTACATCTCAGCGGATTCTTGTAGGTTCATGTGCTCACTCTCCTTGCATCAACAAACCTGCCCTCTCTATTTTAACACCAAAATCTTGACAAAATAGTCAGGCTGGACTAACATCGCAATATGTTAGGCTTGCCTAACATATTGAGGCGTAAGACGCCAGATTGTTGAGACTATGTGGAAGATCTGATGAAGACCTTGAAAGATGTTCAAATAGGGGAATCGGCTCAGGTGGTCAGAGTCCATGGGCATGGCAAAATGCGCCGCCGGCTAATGGATATGGGCATTACAAAAAATGTCGAGATCTTCGTGCGCAAAGTTGCGCCCCTGGGTGACCCTATCGAAGTCAATTTGCGCGGCTACGAACTGAGCCTGCGCAAAGATGACGCTGAGATCATTGAAGTAAGTTCACCACTTCCTTCTAATAACAATTGCCAACATGGCCATCACCATCGCTGTCGCGGGAAATCCAAATTCCGGTAAAACCACCCTCTTCAACGCCCTCACCGGCTTAAACCAATACGTTGGTAACTGGCCTGGTGTGACGGTTGAGAAGAAGGAGGGTGTGTTGATCGGACATCCGGAGGTTACTTTGGTAGACCTGCCGGGGATCTATTCACTTTCAACGAATTCCCTGGAAGAAGAAATAGCCAGGGATTACCTGCTCGAATCCAATCCAGACGCGATCATCAACATTGTAGAGGGCACAAACCTGGAGCGAAACCTTTACCTCACGACCCAACTCGCGGAGCTGGGGATTCCGATGGTTCTCGCCGTCAACATGATGGATGAGGTCGAGAAAAGCGGCAGCAAGATTGACAGCGCTGCTCTTGGTAAGGCTTTTGGCGTGCCTGTTGTGGAAATCTCAGCTTTGCATGAGACGCACATCGACGAACTTGCCCGGGTTGCCATGGAAACAGCGCAGAAAAAAGGACACATGTTGCCGATGCACCGTTTCAGCGGAGGGGTGGAGCACGCATTGGGACACATTGAGGAAGTGGCTTTGCATAACTATCCGGAGCACAAACAGCGCTGGTATGCTGTCAAACTTTTTGAACGTAACGAACTGGTGGAAGCTGAGCTCGGTCTCTCTAAAGAACTCAAAGAACATATCGAGCAGGATATCCGCCAGTGCGAACTGGAATATGGTGACGATTCAGACAGTATCATTGCCGCAGAAAGATACGACTTTATTGAAGAGGTACTCGAAAGGGTAACAGTACGTAAGAAGGCAGGCGAGATGTCGCCTTCCGATCGGATCGATGGGATTGTGACCAACCGCTGGCTGGCGCTGCCGATCTTTGCTGTGGTGATGTTCGTTGTTTACTACGTATCGGTTAATACTGTTGGCGCCAGCATGACCGAGTGGACCAATGACAAGCTCTTCGGGCAGATCCTGTTGCCTGCCATCAGCGAAGCGCTGACGGATTGGGGCGTGGCAGACTGGCTGCAAGGGCTGCTGGTGGACGGCATCCTGGCAGGGGTAGGGTCGGTGCTGAGCTTTTTGCCCCAGATGGTAGTTTTATTCCTGTTCTTGGGCTTGCTCGAATTCAGTGGGTACATGGCGCGGGTGGCATTCATTTTGGACCGCATGTTCCGCAAATTTGGGCTTTCCGGGAAGAGTTTCATCCCGATGCTGATCGGCAGCGGCTGCAGCGTGCCGGCAATCATGGCGGCGCGCACGATTGAAAATGAACACGACCGGCGCATGACGATCATCACAACATCCTTTATTCCCTGCAGTGCAAAGATACCAGTGATCGCGATGATTGCAGGGGCATTTTTTGGAGGAGGGGGTTGGGTTGCTTTTGGGGCGTACTTCCTGGGAATCGCGGCGGTGGTCCTTTCGGGGATCATCCTCAAAAAAACCGCCCTGTTCCAGGGAGAGCCGGCGCCTTTTGTGATGGAATTGCCGCCTTACCGCTGGCCTTCCCTTAAAAGTATTTTAATCACAACCTGGGACCGCGTTTCTTCCTTTGTTAAAAAAGCTTCCACCATCATTCTGCTTGCAACCATCGTGATCTGGTTCATGACCTTTTTTGGCTGGGTGGATGGACGCTTCCAGATGCTGGAGGGCGGGCAGATAGATCAGAGCATCCTGGCTGCCATCGGTAACGCGATTGCCTGGATTTTTAAACCTCTAGGCTGGGGCGAGTGGCGCCCGGTGGTGGCAGCGCTGAGCGGGCTGGTCGCAAAAGAAACGGTGGTCAGCAGCTTTGGAATATTCTATGGATTTACCGAAATTGCTGAAGGCGGACAAGAAATTTGGAGTAGTTTACGGGCAGCGTTTTCGCCCCTCTCCGCGGCATCATTTCTAATCTTTGTGCTGCTCTCCCCACCGTGTATCGCGGCGATCAGCTCAATCCGGCGCGAGATGAATAGCCCCTTATGGACTAGTTTTACAATCGGATATATGACCGTGGTTGGTTATTCTGTGTCTCTAATGGTTTTCCAGCTCGGCTCTTGGCTGCAGTCAGGTGTGTTTACCTTTTGGACTGGAATTGCTCTGGCGCTGTTAGTCGTGGTCTTGTGGCTTATATTCCGGCCATCACCGGAGGTGAGCGGCTCGTTGAAGCAAGATAAAGCACGGGCAAAAGGATAAGATGGTTCCAACGATCATCATCAGTGTTTTACTCGCGGCGATTGTGGGATGGATCATCTATAGAATGATCGTAAATGCCAGATCCGGGCGTGGGGGCTGCGCGGGCTGCAGTTACGCGAACACTTGTGCTGCGGCAAAGATCCTGCCGAAGAAACCTGAACAGGGCTGCCCTGAGCAGCAAAAAAAATGTTGAGGGATAGACGCTGACGATTTACCGAGTAAATTGTTTTCCCTTGAATTTGATTGTTACAACTTTTACCTGCGAGGCTTGCTGGAAAAACACTGGGTATATCTCATTTGGGGCTGGAGCGTGCTGATCAGCCTGATCCTCGCCCTTGCAGCAGTCTTCATGAGCCTTGGAAACGCTTGGCAATTCATCACTCGTACCGCTCTCTCATCTCTCGATCGTGCCGGTCTCCCATTTCATGATCGTGCCGGTCTCCCATTTCATGATCGTGCCGGTCTCCTGACCGAGCACGTTCCACTGACCGAAGGTCTCCTAGTTTCAATAGGTAACCAAAAAACGATCATATGTTCTAACTTTCCGTGATTAAGATTTTACGAAATCAGAAATAATTGAGGAGACCTAACGGTCAACTCCTGCGCGTTGATGAAGTATATCCAGCGCCTGCCCAGGGAAATCAAACAGGGAAACCAGGGGGTACCCTTATCATGGAAACATGATGAGAAAGAAACACGTTTTCGTGTGAGGGTACAAGCTCCCAATCGCACGCTTTTTAAATTTAACACTCCCTGGTTGGGGCAGCGCAGTGCGAAGCCTCCCCATGGGGGATGGGTCAACCGAAACGGCCCACCACAAAGGGTGACCCCTTCCGCAACATAGGCAAACGGAACGGCGCAAGACCGTTCCCTACGGCGTTGCACGACCTGTTACTTATGTTGCTGTCTACTGCCCTTAAAACTGTAAACAATCACCCTGGATAATGTGTAAACAATCAACCTTGTCTAAACAGGCCGTGCAAAGCATCCTCTTGCGGGACGCCTCAACCAAGACGGGTCACCACAGGGGGTGACCCCTACAAGAGTATTTCTGGGTAGGGGCAGGCCTCGTGCCTGCCCGGCTAAGACCGCGTGTCACCACGGGGGTTACCCCTACCTTGACCATATTTCTTTGAGATCCTTCTAGGACTTTTTCTTCTCCAACAACTTCCTAACTGCCTTGAATACCTTGCCGTTCAGGAGCAATGCGATGGCTTCGGGTACGCACATCGGCTCGCCGCCAACAGCAAAGGAACGCAAGGGGGCGTCCATAATCGAAGCCTGCACGATGCGGTCATTGGCTTCCTGGTATTCCCCACCGTCTGAAACCCTCTTGCGTCCTTCCTTCTTAAGGATCACCGCGAGCAGCTTGCCCCTGAGGCGGTTGCGGGCATCCCAAAGGGTGGAGTTTAGGTCATACACCCTGGGCTCCCCCTGCGGGTCCAGCGGCAGCGGACTGCCATAAATAGCCTCAAAAGCGGCATCCGAAACCTGCAAAGCACCGCTCCCATAGGCGTAATAGCCCGGCGCGGATTGGGTGTAATCCGGCACGTTCACACCGGGTTTGTCGCTTTCTACTTCAACCATAGCCTCAAGCGGAGTCTCATTAGCCGAGGTGCCTACCAGCAGATGGTACTTACCAGCCTCGCAGTGCCAGGCGTGAATGGTAGTGTTCCAAACCGCAAAATCGTTGTGTTTGAGCTTGAAATGGACTTTTCGGCTCTCGCCAGCTTCGAGTTCCACTTTCTCAAAAGCCTTCAATTCCTTCTGAGGGCGGAAAATCGCAGACGCGGGCGGCGAGACGTAGAGCTGAAGCACTTCTTTGCCAGCCCGTGAGCCGGTGTTGCTGAGCCTTACGCTGACATCCAGCGCTTCGCCGGGCGCCAGGCTGCTTTGGCTGATCTCGAGGTTGTCGATTTCAAAGCTTGTGTAGGAAAGCCCAAAGCCAAACGGGAAGCACGCCGGTTTGGCAAAGCTCTGGTAGAAGCGGTAGCCGACGAAAACGCTCTCGCGGTACTGGGTGTTGAAACGCTTGCCAAATTGCCCGAAAGCCGGCGTGTCTTCCAGGGCAAGGGGCCAGGTTTCTGCCAGCTTGCCGCAGGGGTTGGCGCGCCCCAAAAGCAGGTCAAGCGCGGCTGCTCCCACCATCTGCCCCGCCAGCCCCAAAAGCAACACCGCCTTCACCTTGCCAAGCCACGGCAACCGCACCGGCGAGCCGGTATGCAATACCACGACCACGTTCGGGTTTTCGGATGCAATCCGCTCGATCAGGGCGTTTTGCGCCGCAGGAAGTTCCAAGTGCAGGCGGTCGTAGCTTTCGGCTTCCTCCGCATCGCCCAAGCCGGCAAAGAACAGGATTGCATCCCTCTCCCGGCAGAGGTCCAGCGCTTCCTGCTCCAGCTGCGCGTTTTCTTTTCCGCTCAATTCATAGCCGCGGGCATAAGGCCAACCCAAATTCTCCTCGTGCATGGCGTCCACAAAGGACACTACACGGCGCGGCTTCACACGGCTGCTGCCCGCGCCCTGGTAGTGCGGCTTTTCCGCCATCGCGCCGACCACCGCCACGTCCAAGCCCGACTGGATCGGCAGGATATCCTGCTCGTTTTTCAGCAGAACAGCTGATTCGAGCGCGACTTTCTTTGCAACGGATTCAAAATCTGCGGCTTGCCAGGTTTTGCCAGGCGTTCTTTCTTCGCGCACCTTGTCGATCAATTCCAGCAGCTTGCCCACCGCCCGGTTCAGGTCACTTTCCGCGATCCTTCCTGATTGCACTCCCTCGAGGATGCGATCCACGCCAAACTGACCGATCGGGGGCATTTCCAGATCGGTCCCGGCGGGGATGGCGCTGGCACGCTCGTTTATGCCGCCCCAATCGGTCATAAACAAGCCGTCAAAGCCCCATTCCTGCCGAGCGATTTTAGTCAGGAGGTCTGCGTTCTCACTGGCATAGGTGCCATTGATCCGGTTGTACGAACTCATCACGGTCCAGGGCTGCGCCTTGCGGATAGCGATCTCAAAGGGTTTCAGGTAAATCTCGCGCAGGGCGCGCTCGTCGACGACCGAGCTGTTGATCATCCGGCAGAATTCCTGGTTGTTGGCAGCGAAGTGCTTGAGGCTGACGCCCGTGCCCTGGCTCTGGACGCCGTTGATGTAGGCGCTTGCCAGCTCGCCAGCCACGAAGGGGTCTTCGGAAAAGTACTCAAAGTTGCGCCCGCAGAGGGGATGGCGCTTGATGTTCACACCCGGCGCCAGCAAGACGTCCACCCCGGCGGCTTTGGCTTCCGCACCAAGCGCCTGACCAAGCCCAAAGACGAGGTCCCGGTCAAACGAACATGCGACGGTCGACAAACTCGGGTAGTTGGTGGCGGGGAGAGTCTGCTGCCAACCGGATTGACCAGGCGTTGGAGCCGTCTTTCGCAAACCGTGAGGACCATCGTGCAGCGTCAGTGCTGGGATGCCCAGCCTTGGGATCGCACGCGTATGCCAAAAATCCCCTCCGCCTGAAACGATCCAGGCTTTCTCTTCAAGGGTCAGTTGGTCAAGGATCTGTCTGGTGTTTTCAGTGTATTCAGGCAATGATATAACCTCTCAAACAAGGCTTGAATTGCAGCGGGAGATTGACCTGAAGATCAAATCACTCCAGTCAGGAGCAAAATCGCCAGAATGATGATGAGCACGCCAATCAGCAACAAGAGGTAGAAATTGCGAGAGGCAGTCTTATCGACAGCGCCCAGGTTGCTGGAAACATCCTCTTTAGTCTGGGCTTTGAAATCCACCTTACTCATGATCGTGTCCAGTTTTTGATAAAGCTCGGTCAGCTCGGGCGCGAACGGCCGGGCTTTTTCGACCTGTGCTCCCAGGGCTTTCGACATCTGGGCAAGCTGCTCTTCAAAAGTGTTGATCTCACTGTTTTTGGTTTTGATCTGTTTCTCGAGAGCTTCAAGCTGATCATCCAGGGGAAACAACTCACTCTTCAGGTCGCCTTCCAATGCTTGGATCTGACCTTGCAAATCATTGAACTGCGTGCTCAGGGCCAATACTTGGTCCTGCAGCCCGGGAAGCTGCGCCGCCAATTCCGGTTCAGCGTTCGTGGCATCCAGCAGAGAAGTGGTCAGGCTGGTCAGCCGGCTGTTCAGCTCGCTGAGCTGCTCCTCTTTGTCGGGGTCATCCGAGCGTTCAACCTCGATGATGCGGTTGCGGGTGTCTTTTACGTCGCGTTGGAAGCGGACTTTTTCCTGTGCGACAGCGTCAAGATCGGCTTCGAGCGCGCGCACTCGGTTTTTGGCGTCTGCGAGATCATGTTCCACTCCTGCCTGCTGGCTTTTTAACGCTTCAATCTGTTGATCAAACCGCTCTGCCACAGCCTCGCGCTGCCTGACAAGCTCCGCCTTTTTCTCTTCGAGCGAACGCCGGTGTTGCGCTGCGCCGTCAATCTGCCCTTGTATGGTTAGAAGTTGGTTATACATGTCCTCGTAACTTGGGTCGCTGACCCTGGCTGCCCAGGCTTTCTCACCGAGTTCATCGAGCAGCGCGGCTTTATCGCGTTCCAGCCCTTTGAGTTCACTATTGAGGCGTGCATCCTGGGTTTTCAGTCGGAAAGCGGTGCTACCAGCAGCAAACCAGGTGCTGAGCTTTCCTGCGCGCCAGAGGTAAATCACCAAGCCCAGGTAAGCCAGCAAGAGCAGAATGCCTATCACTATTGACACCCATCGTCCACTCGGATCGGCTGGGTTGCCCGTTTGGGTGCAGGCAGTCAGACCCACAGGCATCAAAGTCAGAAGCACCAAAGCTGGAAGAGAAACACGCTGATTTTGGCTGCTCTTTTTCATAGCTCCTCCTCAACGAAAACAAAACAGATAGACAAAAGTATATCATAACGACCCACCTCAAAAAGTTTTTTAACAGTTTTTGACAGTTGAATCTCGACTGTAAGAGCAATTAGTGGCAAAATCGCCTTGACACAAGTTGAATTGACAGGGACTAATGGTTCTTTCAAAAATATCAAATTGGTATGGTTGACCGTTTTTCGTCTGGTCCAAATGGCAGGCACGGGGGCCTGCCACTACGCCGGCACGGGGCCTGCCACTACGCCGGCACGGGGCTTGCCACTACGCCGGCACGGGGCTTGCCACTACGAAGAAACGGGGATCTGGCAAATACAACCGTTCTGTGAAGCAAAGATCCAAGCAAGATGCGGTTGTCTCTTCCAAATCAGAGAGTCCAAAACCGTTGCCGCCTGCTTAGGACCATCCTTGGAGGACCTATGGAAAAAAGATAAATGGCAAACCTGTACTGAACACTTCATCAACCGAATAGGACATTTCTAAATTGCCTTGACAGTAATGCACGTAGAAAATTGATCAATTGATCAATACAACCCCTTTTTTAACCATTGCTAAGCTTTTGCTCCCAAGAATGTTTTTACACCGGTTTCTATAAGTTCAATCAGCGAAATCAAGAGAACAACGCCAAAAACAATCAGGAGCAAAAGCGGCATGTCGCTGAGGTTTTCAGAGAGCCACTGCAGTGGAGCCCAGTTTTCGGGAGTGAAGAAGGAGGGGACAAAACTTCCCATCGCAGCAGCAAAGGGAGGGTTCAGGACATTGGGGTTGCTGAACCAGGTGAAAAGCAGCGCAACATGCAGGAGAGTCTCAATCACAGTGGTTAAAAAAACAGGCAGAGAGTAGCAGCGGGTGACAAAACGAACCGATAAGTTTAGTATGGTTGCTGCAAAGGCCACGATAAAGAGCCAGCGAAGTTGGATCAACACTTCAGGATTAAAAATGGAGATCCACTCGGAACCCTGCCATGAGACGGGGAGGTTGATCTGCGGAGCAACTACAAACAAAACCAGGAAGAGGATTGTGAAAATGAAGGGGGCGATGATTTCGCTGAGCTTTATTTGTCGACTTTTTTCGGGCACCTCGGGTAAATCTTCGAGGTCATCTGTGTCCATATGCAGTTTAATGTCTTTTTGATACAGGATGGCAAAGATAATGGTCACCCATGCGAAAGCACCCAGTAATCCCTGCCAGATATTGCTCAAAACAGACATAAAGTACTCAAAGACGTTGCCTTCAAAACCAAGAAATCCTTGCATCAGAGATGCAATTGTCAGCCCCAGGGCAACAGCCAGCAGCACGATTTTCAGAACGCGCAGGTAGACCGAGAAGTGCGGTTGACCAATCAGTGCGTCTTTGGCGTGGAGATCATACTTTAGGGCTAATTCTGCCGGTCGACCCAATTCCATGAGGACGGCTTTGGTGTCCGCATCGGTAGGTTGCCCACCCTGGCTGCGTTCTGCTAACGTTTCCTCGATCAAGCTTTCGAGTTCCTGACTGACATCCTGACGTTTGTTTTCAGGCAGGTGTTTGGTGACTGCGTAGATGTATCGCTTGATTAATTCTTTTGATTCCATGTCATACCTCCAGAATGGATTCGATATTTTTGACGGATTCGCGCCAGTAGGCAGTAATTTTGACTAAAAGATGGCGACCATTTTCAGTTATCTGGTAATATTTACGCGGTTTTTCAGTGCTTGTGTCCCAATCGCTATGCAGAAGCCCCTGGTCTTCCAGGCGGCGAAGGAGCGGATATACCGTGTTCGCTTCGAGGGGGATTCCGCTGTCAGCGAGTTCTTTGACCAGCTGATAGCCATAAGCTGGCTGTTGGCACTGATTTAGCACGACCAGGTTGGTGACTCCTCGCCGGAGTTCGACGACAAAATTTGCATAGATTTCATCTGTTTCGTTCATACTTCTCCTTGAAATATTGTTGTATAAATTATAGTATATATCGCACAGTAATGCAAAAGGCAAATTGGCTCTTTTGGAAATTTGTCGTGGTCCGGAATTATGCATAGGTCATGATGAAACAAGTCGCGGAAATCCACAATCCATCCACAGCTCAGCATTGATTGTGTTTCTGAATTGTGTTTCTGAATTGAAAAAAAAACTTTCATCGGCTATAATGTAGGCATGCAGGAGTTGGCCTGATACAATGTTCAGTACTAATTATATGTTATGGACAGGAGCACACGCCAGTGTTTTATGGCGCGTGTTTTTCTTTAATAATAACTGAAACGGAGTAGCAAAAAATGATAGACAGCGGTTTAATCGGTAAAATCGAAAAGGCAAAACGTTACGCAGAAGAAAAAGATCGCATCAGTATCAGCAAATTTGAAGCCAAAATCCGTGGCGAAAACAATGACCACATCGTTACTTATGACAATGGTAAGTGGAATTGCACCTGTGATTACTTCCAGGGGCACGGTGTGTGCGCGCACACGATGGGAATGGAATTGATCCTTGAGGGGATGGTTATACCATCCAATCAATTAGTTTAATCTCCTAAAAAGAGGATAAGAGCCTTCGGGCTCTTTTTTCGGGCTCTATTTAACTACTTCGCAAATTCAAGAAGGACAACACCTGGAATGTTCGCTTTGGGACTAAAAAGCCTTCAAGATTGCGGGCTTGGTGGCGGTGCACTCCCGGAACGATGATTTCCGAGAGCCCTGGCATTGAGTATTTGAGCAAGCACTCTACGAGAAGCTGAAGGCGCTTGGCACTGGTGAAACCTTTGGCGTTTGCTTTTACTACAGCACAGAACCGCACGACTTCAGCAATATTACCGGTTTATGGATCTCTGAGCACCAATCGTGAAAATCTGACCTGTTTTTGCTCCACACCCCCCACCCCGTAGCCTGATTAGGCTTTTGGGGTTTTTAAAGATAAATGAGTCTGGAGTGTTATATGGAAGTTATCAATCAAGCCGAATTAGCCGTCAATTTGCTTTTCCAATCCCTTGATCCTGCGCTGCAGAATATCATGGGCGTAATCACGCTGCTCGGAAGCGAGATCTTTTATATACTCTTTATGCCCACAATTTACTGGTGTTTGGATGCGTGGGCTGGCTTGCGCATTGGGGTTATGCTGCTTTCCAGTGTCTGTTTCAATGGTTTTTTCAAAATTCTCCTCAAGGGACCCCGTCCCTATTGGATCAGTGACAAGATCATTCCCGGGGCGTATGAGGCGTCTTTTGGCATTCCTTCCGGGCATGCCATGAACTCCACGGCTGTTTGGGGTTGGAGCGCAATTGAGAGCAAAAACCGTAAGATATATTGGGTGGCAACCGTCATGGTGCTGCTGATCTCCCTTTCCCGCCTGGTTTTGGGTGTCCACTTCCTGAGCGATGTGCTCTTGGGGCTGCTTTTGGGGGTCTTGCTTCTGCTGGCGTTCAGCAAACTGCAAAAGCCGCTCGGCGCCTGGCTGAAAAAGCAAAGCCTGAAAAGCCAACTCTTACTGGCGTTTTTCAGCTCGCTGTTTATTATCGGGCTGAATGCGATGGTTATCGCGCTCTCAAGTGACTGGCAAATGCCAGCAGACTGGGCTGCCCGCGCGGGGGACGTGGACCCGCTTTCACTCGAAGGGGCGCTGATGACCGGTGGACTGTGGTTTGGCATGCTGGGTGGGTTTGCCTGGCTCAGGGAACGCCGGGGTGTAATTCAGAGCAATTTTGGCACCTGGCAGCGTGTTCTGCGCTACCTGGTTGGGATCGCCGGCGTGATCGCTATGTATGCAGGGCTGGGATCGCTCTTCCCTAAAGACTTGGGGTTGATCAGCGCGATTTTGCGCTACTTTCGCTACTTTTTGATCGGGATTTGGATCGCCTGCCTCAGCCCGCTGCTCTTTGAGAAAATGAAAATCGGGCGGATCGAAGCAGAGTATGAAGCACGGAGCAGCGCTCCATTATTGTAAACAATCACAGCAAGGGAGAGCCTACCCACCAACACAAAACCCTCACATTCAATTGGTGGGTTGGCTTTTAAACGCCCGCTTAATTCTCATGCTCCTGAACGCCAGCCCACCCTACGCAGCCTGCTCTCCTTATTTCCATCAACATAAACAACATAAACAACATAAACTCCAACATAAACTCCAAAAAACCTTATTAATGTAAAATTCAAACTGTGCCAAACTATCATCGGTTCTATATCCCTAACACCATTGTTGCATTTACTCTCGTTACCTATAACCGCTCACCAATATTTCCGAATACCCGAGTCGCTGAATTATTTCTGAATCTACTCAACAAAATCACTAATCAGTTTCACTACGAATGTATTGCATATTCACTACTCCCAGATCACGTTCACCTATTAATTCAACTGTCACCGGAAAATCCCAATTTTTCCCTACCCATTCGTGAACTCAAACGCCTTTTTTCTGTAAGCTACAAGAAATCTAACCCTTTGCTGCCTTTACCAAATTCTTCACGACAGAAACACCATGAAACAACAATCTGGCAGCGTAGATTCTGGGACCACGTTATCAAAGATGAACGAGACCTGGAAAGACATTTGAACTATGTTCACTTCAACCCTGTCAAACATGACTTCACCGACAACCCAGCCCATTGGCCTTGGCCAAGTTACTCTGATTACGTAGAGAAAGGATACTATCCCAAGGAATGGTCACCTGAACTGGATCAATTTGAAGATTCAGACAATTGGGGAGAATAAGCCAAATCAATCAATAGACCGAAGTGCCCAATTGGCATGATCTTTTTGATTGGGTTTGCTTAATGTTTTTTACCTACATTTTTTGTTTGTAGGGTAGGTTGGCGTCAGTGAGCCTGAACCAACCTGAGCCGGGCTGTAGCCAACCCACCGGCCAGCTGCATTTCAATGGTGGGTTGGCTTTTTGGAATTACCCTAACGTCAACTTTGTGTTGCGCCAAGCCACCCTCCTTTTTTTACTGCTCCGTTGCTCTAAGAATCGTTTGGAAACAAAACGTTGTAATTACCCTAACGTCAACTTTGTGTTGCGCCAAGCCATCCTTCAGGATTCAAAAATGCCGTGATCATACGGCATTTTTTGTGGCGGAGAGAGTGGGGTTCGAACCCACGATGGGTACAAGACCCATAACGGTTTTCGAGACCGCCCCGATCAACCACTCCGGCATCTCTCCAACAGGTTTCAGATTATACCTTAAAGGTCGAACTGCTGCCCCTTCTCAGCGCAGACCGGCACCGGCAGCTCAGGGTGCTCAGCCAGTTTATCCATCAAAGCCTCAGCCTTGTCCAGTTCACCATGGATGAGAATAATTTGCTTGAGGGTGTCTTTGCTTGCCAGGGCATACTCCACCAGCCCAGTCTGACCGGCATGCGCGCTCAACCCGCCTATGGTTACGACTTCCGCCTTGCGGTAATACTCCTCGCCGAAGATCCTCACCTTCCGTTCGCGGTCTGCCAGGCGGCGACCAAGTGTATCAGGAGCCTGCCAGGAGATGATCAGGATGGTGTTGCGACCATCCTCGATGTTATTCTTCAGGTGGTGCAGAATCCGTCCGCTTTCCGCCATGCCGGAGGCCGAGATGATGATCATCGGCTCGTTCCAATCGTTAAGAGCCTTGGATTCATCAACCGACATGGTGTAGATTACGTTGTGAAAATCCAGTCCCTGCATGCGGTGCTCGGCAATGTAGTGCCAGGTTTCGTCATCAAAACATTCGGTGTGTTTGCGGTATAACATGGAGGCGTTGATCGCCAGCGGGCTGTCCACCACTACCGGGATGTCTGGAATCAAGCCCTCATCAATTGCCTGGCTGAGCAAGTAGGTCAGGTTTTGCGTGCGCCCGACTGCGAAAGCCGGCACGATAATCTTGCCTCCACGTTTGATTGTCCGTTTCACCGCGTCGATGAATTCCTCATAGGCATCATCGATCGAATCGTGCGGTTTATCGCCGTAGGTACATTCCATCACCAGCGTATCCGCCCCATAGGGCAGCACGGGGTCGCGCAAAATTGGGGCATCGTGCCTGCCAATATCACCTGAAAACCACAAACGCTTTGGTTGCCCCTGGTCATCAAGGTAATCCAAAATGATAGCAGCAGAGCCAAGGATATGCCCCGCATCCACCAACTGGGCGGTCACGCCTGGAATGGGTTCAAACCTCTGTTGATACCAGACGCTCTGAAAGAACGGCATCGCCTCAATTGCGTCTTTTTGAGTATAGATCGGTTCCAAGGCAGGCTCACCCTTCTTACGGCGTTTTTTGTTGACATACTTGATGTCGCTTTCCTGGATGTGCCCGGAATCCCTCAGCATGATATCTGCCAGGTCTTCGCTGGCATCGGTTGTATAAATCTTTCCGCGAAAGCCTTGTTTGACCAGGTTGGGAATGTTACCGCTGTGGTCAATGTGGGCGTGCGAGAGGATCGCCGCGTCTATTTTGCTGGGATCAAAGGGGAAGTGAAGGTTAACGAAGTAGGATTCTTCGCGCCTGCCCTGAAAGGTGCCACAGTCAATCAGAAGTTTGTGCCCCTGATGTTCAATTAGATGCATTGATCCGGTGACAGTACGTGCTGCGCCGAGAACGGTTAGTTTCATTCTTTTGTCCTTTCCAATACCTCAAAAATGGCCTCGCCATAACGTTCATAGCGATAGGGGAAGAATTGCATGGCTTGTTTAAGCGCATCGCTATCCGAAATTTCCAAATGCGCCAGTCTGTCCAGCAAATCGCGGGGGATAATCGCGTTGGAAGGGATACCTTCATCCAACCCTGTCTGTTTTCGCCAGGTTGAGAGCGCGTCGCGCCGTTTCATTTCAGCATCACTCAGACGATGGTTCCGGCGTGGGCTCACTTTTTGTGGGTTATCCCGCCAGGCTTGGATGGTCCGCATCAGCAACCTGCCATACTGCCTAACTTGCCTCTCAGGTAGAGAAGGCAGCAGGCTGAGCTCCTGAATGAAGTGCGGCTGCGTCTGGGCGATTTCAATCAGAGCCCGATCCGAAAGCACCTTGAAGGGGGGCACGTCACGCTTGCTGGCTATCATTTCACGCATGTGATTGAGCGCATCGAGCAGCGAGAGCGCCTCCGCAGAGAGATCCTGGGCGCCTTTGACCCGCCAGATATCTTCTATATGTTGTGTAAGTGGCTTGACAAGGCGCGCCATGCCTTCACTATCTTCCAATACGAGTTGCAGTCGGTTGCTGGCTTCAAGCTGGGGCAGTAAAGTGTCGCGCAGCGGAAGGAGGAAGTGCGAATCACACTGGGCATAACGGAGCATTTCAGCCTTTAGCGGACGCTCCCCCCAGTTGGCGCGCTGATATTTTTTATCAAGAATCAAATCGAAATACTTTTCGATCAGTGCCGCGAATCCCAGATTGGGCTCCGCCAGAGCAGTTGCGGCGAGCATGGTGTCAAAGATATTATGAAAAGTAAAGTCAAAATCCCGCTTGAGGCAGCCGATATCGTAATCACCCGCGTGAAAAACTTTCTGGATGTCCGCTCGGGCAAAAAGCATGCCGAGTCCATCCAGTTCGCTAAAAGCAAACGGATCCAGCAGGAAGTCGTTCGTGGAGCTGGAAAGCTGGATCAGGCAAACGCGTTCATGATAGGCGTGCAAGCTGTTCGATTCGGTATCAATTGCAATAGCATCCTGGGTTGCCAAATGCGCCAGCATTTGCTGGTAGGTTTTTGTAGTGTTGACGATGCTTGCCGGCGGCATCTTGGATAGAAGCATGGTTCTATTATAACCTTCGAAATACGCCTCCACAAAAATCGGTGTTTACGATTATCAGCCCTCAGCTCGATCTAAACTCCCTGAATTTCCGTGTCTTAGTGTGGGTAAAAATTTCAGGGGTTCAAAGGTTCCAGGTAATTTTGCGGCAACCAGCCTATGCGACCCTGTTCATCCCTGATTTTCACCCACACCAGTCCATCGTAATTCTGCTGGTCGTGATAAACCATGACCAATTGAGAGAAGTACAGCCTGCCAATCGATGGACCGCCAGGTTCCTGATAGAGGGTCAATCCGGGAGTTTCCGGCCAGATGATGCGTGCCTGGAAAGGCACTGGCGTGGCAGTTGAAGTTGGGGTCAAGGTGGGCTCAGGCGTTTGAGTTGGCGTTGGGGTAGAGCTTGGTAGAGGCGTTCTGGTTGGAGTTGGGGTTGCGCTGGGTCCGGGAGTTTGCGTCGGTGTAGGAGTCGGAGGAATCATTGGATCCAGTTCTCTAAACAAGATTTGTTCCACTTTTAGTGATACATTCTGATCGAGTCCGGAGGCAATCGCTTCCTGCAGACTGACGATTTCCCGCCAAGACAGAGATCGGCTTGTATACAGGGTCAGACGCAAATCCAGGATTTCGGAACCATTGGTAAAACTGGCTTCCTCCAACTGGACGTCAGGGAGCAAGGCAACTTCCCTTTCCACGATCGTATTGATCATTCGGGTCTTCTCTGCCTGCCGAATGGCACGCAAACTAAAGTAAGTCAAAGGGATCAATAGAATGAGCACAAGAGCAGTAGAAACCCAAAGGGAAGCAGAAATTTTTGCCTCACTAAACCGCTGTTCCTTTGAAAAGCCCCTGGCGAGAAACACCAACCCGGAAGCAAAAGCAATCGCAACTGTGTTCGTAATAAAAAGCAAGCCCGCTCCACTGGCAACCTGCCAGTTCTGCAGAGCCAACCCTATGCCAACGGCACAAACCGGAGGCATCAGGGCGGTAGCGATTGCGACACCAGGCAAAGCGGCTGAAAGTTTTGGGCGTGTAACCGCGTAGGCGGCTGCTAATCCACCCGCAATCGCAATGGTCAGATCCACAGGGGAAGATCTTGTTCGGGACATAACTTCGGCAGGGATCTGGTGTAGGGAAATGAAAGGAAGCTCATCGTTGATCCAGGTCAAAATCACAGAGATCACAATGGAAAGCAAAGCTCCAACAAATAGGGTCAGAAGAGCGTCTTTCAGCAATTTCTTTTCACCAGTAGTTGTAGCCAGACCGATAGCCAATATCGGAGACATCAGTGGGGCAACGACCATTGCACCTATGATGACAGCTGGAGAGTCTGAAAGCAGACCCAAAGTAGCAATTGTGCTCGAAAGCGCTACCAGGATTAAATAATCAAAGTTCGCCTTTGAATCATCCTGGATGTCATCGATAATTTCCCGCCGACCTTCAATAGTCAGCCTGGGGATGCTGCGGATCCACTTGGGGGGACGATTATTGTTGTTTCTTGTCATATTTTTCCTGTGATCGATCCTAAAATTTACCACAAAATTGACGATCTCGTGTCAAGGCAATTTAGAAATGTCCTATTGCTGGCAACTTGGAAATGTCCTATTCGGTTGATAAAGTGTTCACTACAGGTTTGCCATTTATCTTTTTTCCATAGGTCCTCCAAGGATGGTCATAAGCAGGCGGCAACGGTTTTGGATCCTCTGATTTGGAAGAGACAATCGCAGATTGTCTGGATCTTTTCTCCACTGAAAGGTTGTATTTGCCAGATCCCCGTTTCTTCGTAGTGGCAGGCTCTCGTGCCGGCGTAGTGCCAGGCTCCCGTGCCGGCGTAGTGGCAAGCCCAGTGCCGGCGTAATGGCAGGCCCCCGTGCCTGCCATTTGGACCAGAAAAGCGGTCAACCATACCAATTTGCAATAGTTTCGAAAGAATCAATAGTGCCTGTCAAGGCGCTTTCGTGGAGACGCTTTCTAAGGCGTCCTCTAAGGTAAATGACCTGTCCCTCTGATCTTGTCCCTCTGATCTCTGATGATCTCGCCTGTAAATCTGAAAGATTTGATAAACTTCTAAGTCAGAACAGGAGGTAGCTATGCATCTGGTTTTGGTACGGCATGGAGAACAGGATTATACGGTCACGGAGGGTCGGGGCTTTCCGGGTCCGGCGCGCGAGTTGGCGCCGCTGACGGAGCGGGGCGTTACCCAGGTGGAAGCGGTGGCAAAAGACCCGCGTTTGCAGGGCTGCCAACTGATTGTCAGTTCCCCCTACACCCGTGCTTTGCAGACAGCGGCAATCATCTCCCGCCGGCTCGATCTGCCGATCGAGGTGGCGTTCGATATTCACGAGTGGCTGATTGATACCCAATACAAGAACCGCGATTTCACCGATACCCTGGCAGCCATCGAAGAAGCCAGCCGATTCAAGGGTGTGCGCACGCCTGAAGCAAAATTGAACTGGGAAGGTTACGATCAGGTTGCCCGGCGCGCAGCTTCGGCTTTGCTGCCTTACCTGGCGTATGAAAAAATCATCGTTGTCACCCATGGGTATGTCATGAAACAATTCTACAATCCAGGTCGCATTCCTTATTGCGGAATTGTGGAAGTGGATTTTGACGAGAACTTCACCTGGCCGGGATACATTGAGCGCGGAACGGCAAAGGAGCCGCGATGAGAGCCGTCCTGCAGAGGGTTACCCGCGGCAGTGTCAAGGTCGAAAACGAGGTCGTGGCTCAGATTGGTCTGGGCTATGTTATCCTGCTTGGGATTGGTCCCGATGACACGCCCGAGATTGCCCGGGAGTTGGCGGAGAAGACTGCCTATCTGCGCGTGTTTGAAGATGAAGCCGGCAAGATGAACCTTTCACTGTTGGATGTTGGTGGCAAGGCAATCGTCGTTTCGCAGTTTACGCTCTATGCCGACACCAGCCGCGGCAGGCGCCCATCCTTCATCAACGCTGCCAAGCCGGAACTGGCTGAACCATTGGTGGAAGTCTTTATCAGCCGCCTGCGCGAATTTGGCATTATCACTCAGCAAGGCGTTTTTGGCGCGCACATGGTGGTGGATATCCGCAATGACGGACCCGTTACCATTCTGTTGGAGCTGCCGCAGACATAAAGAATTAATTTTTCCAGGGGGATTTCAGTTTGGATTTTTCAGGTGCCTCAGGCTCGTTCACTTGCAAATCAGTCGCTGCCGGTTCTGGCTCAAGCTCACGAGCTGCTGGAGTTGGGTCAGAAAGAACTGCTTCTGGCTGGAATGAAGGTATCTCACTCTCTTCTGGAGTCTGTTCTTCCAAAAGTTGGATCTCAATCCGCTCTTCCATGCGCATTTGACCGCGCAGGAAAGCGCCATCCTCACTGCTGAAACTGACCGCCACCACATCGCCCCAAACCCGCCCGGTTGAACGGATCTCGAGCTTCTGGCAGGTAATATTGCCCTGCACCGTTCCCGCCACCACGACTGTT
>JAXGPH010000023.1:0-25038 GCA_040767065.1 Anaerolineaceae bacterium
TATAGATCAGGCTGAAGAACAGATCGCCACGCTCGAAGAGCAGATCACTTCCCTCTCGACACAGATCCTTCAGAAACAAATCGAGACCGTTCAGGCTCAGATGACTGATGTTCAGTCGCAAATTAATGCCATCAAACTGGACATGTCCAACATCGACCCCTTCTCCGAATCTGAAGTTGATCAAGCCCGACTTGCCAATGATCAGGCAAAAATTGACGAACTCAGCCCAATCCTCGCTCTTTACCAGGAAATCTACACCCAACTCGTCGTGCTGGGGAAAACCCCAGATACCGGTGAAGCCAATTCGGTAGATCTTGACCGCCTCAAGACCACCCTCCAGCTTTACCAGCAGATTTACATTAGCAGCATCAACAGCCTTGAAACTCTGCGCTTATCAAAGGCACAATCCACACCGACTGTTATGCAAGTGGAAAAAGCCACCAAACCCACCACCCCGATATCACCCAAACCGGTTCAGAGTGCTTTGCTTGCTGCCGCGATCGGTCTGTTCGTGACTGCTGGTTTTGCCTTCCTGGTTGAGTTCCTGGATGATACCCTCAAAACTCCGGACGATATTAAAGATGTTCTGGATACGCCTGTAATTGGATTCATTGGAGAACTTAAGAACAACCCAAAACAAAACGAAGACGCGCTTGGTATCTATGTGGCAAAGAACCCGCGCTCGCCGGTCGCGGAAGCTTTTCGGTCTTTGCGAACCAACCTGGAATATTCATCGGTGGATAACCCTGCCAGAACTATACTGGTAACCAGCTCAGGGGAATCAGAGGGCAAATCCACTGTTGCAGCAAACCTCGCTATCGTTGAAGCCCAGAGCGGGAAGAAAGTCATAATTGTTGATGCAGATATGCGCCGTCCGAAGGTGCATGTGTTGTTTAACAAATCAAATCGAAGGGGACTGAGCGATGTGGTCACTGGCAAACTTCACATCGACGACGTGGTGAAGACTTACGACCAGGTGGAAAACCTCTCCATCATCACCTGCGGAACCATTCCCCCCAACCCTTCGGAACTCTTGGGTAGTGAGAGAATGTCACAAACCCTTAAGGACCTTAAAGAGCGTTTTGATTTAGTTATCATTGACACCCCGCCCATGATCGTGTCCGATGCTCAGATCCTCTCAGGAAAAGTGGACGGCGTCATCTTTGTGGTTATCCCCGGTCAAACCCGGGCGATCGCCGCACTGCGCCCAATCGAAGAACTTCGCCGTATCGGTTCCCATGTTCTGGGTATTGTCGCCAACAAAATCCCCAGAAATCGTGACTACTATTATGGTGGATACAACTACTACTCACCCTACAGTAATCACTACACCTACCATACTGAATCCATTATTCCAAACCCAGAAAACGAACCCGAGAAACCTGCAAGGATACCGCTGGTTTCTCTCTTCACCAAAAACCGTACTAAGGATTAAAGTCTCAGTCATTTCCTGAGAAATTTTAAACGAGGTTAGTTTGCCAAAGATTGTTTTTGTATGTACAAGGAACCGTTTTCGCTCACCTTTGGCAGCAGCGATACTTAAGCGCGAATTGGCTGTGCGAGAGCTGCCCGGGGAATGGACCGTGGAAAGTGCCGGTTCCTGGGTGCACGACCTAATTCCCCCCACTACCGAAGCGTTCATCGAAGCCGAAAAACGCGGTCTTGATATCTCTTCTCACATCACGCAGGGGATTGAAGCCCTTGATCTTGACTCTATTGATCTCTTGTTAGTGATGGAACAGGGTCAAAAAGAATCGATCCTGTTAGACTTTCCAAAGTTACACGATAGAATTTTTCTCCTCAGCGAACTTTCAGGTCCAGCCTTCAGCATCCCCGACCCGTACGTTACCAAAGAACCCGCCGACGTCATCGCCCAGGAAATTGAGACTCTCATCAAAGACAATCTTGAAGAAATCATTAGCCTGGCAGAAGAAGTCAGACAACCGTCGCAAAAAATGAGCAAGTAGCTATGCTGCCATCATCGCCTGCGATGGATTTGATGAACATTCCCACTTGCCAGGAAAACAAACTAATAATTTTCCTTAGGCAATTATCCTGAAATTCTTTTTCCATAGCTGTAAACCAATAAACAATTAGAGCCCTGGAACTACCAGGGCTCTAATTGTTATCCTACTGCCTATTCGGCAATAATCAGAACATCATCTATAGCAGCCTCTACGAAACTGGCTGTACTGGCGTCAGCAGCCTCGATCAAAAGATATACTGTTTGCCCAGCGTAGTTGTTTAAGTTAGCAGTATATGAGCTCCAACTTGCATCATCATCATTATTCGCACCCAACTCCTGGAATAAGGTCGTAGTTGCAGAACCAACTATTTTTATTCGTAGATAGTCAGCTGTGGATGAATTGGTATAGTGAGCCAGGTAGTAACTGAAAGATAACGTTATATCCCTTCCAGTTGGTAAGGTGATTTGGGGCGAACGTATACTGGTCAAACCTCCATCCAGATCATACGAACCGGCTGAACTTCCAGCGAGCGGACCTGTAACCAAATCGTAGGAACCGCTCACAGTTTTTCCTAATTGTTTGTAGCCATAATAGCTAACTGTTTCAGGATTAGCTCTCTCCCAGGTTCCTATAGTAGCTGTATCGCTGTTGAATGGGTCAATTATCCAACCTTGGTCGGTTTCAAAATCATCCCAGAAGATAGTCATAGGTCCTGCTGGATTTACCTGTATGCTTACAGTTGCAGGGCGTGATTCCTCGATCCCATCAAAAACGACAAAGGTAAACGAGTCATCACCCACAAATCCTTCATCAGGGATGTAGATCAGGTTCGGGACAAAACCAGTCAAAGTGCCGTGACTTGGGAAACTGGTAATGTTAAACTGCAGCACATCTCCATCGACATCCGTTCCGGAAAGCAAGATATCCAAGCGAACATCCACTTGAGTGCTGACGAATTGTTCTAACGCAACTGGTGCATCATTCACGGCTGCAATATCGATTGATATGGTAGCCGTCTCCGAATTCAATTTACCATCGCTGACGATGAAGGAAAAGCTATCGAACCCATTATAGTTAATCGAAGGTGTGTAAGTCAGATCAGGCGCTTGTCCACTTAAAGCGCCATGAGACGGCAGTGTAACTATTGAGAAGGTTACATCATCGCCATCAGGATCAGAACCCGCTAAAGTTAGCCCTAGATTGGTGTCTTCTGTCATCTCATAGGATTGACTTACCGCAGCAGGTGGATTGTTTGGTGTAGTAGCCTCGATGAATACGTCATCAACTGCGGCCTCAAAGTAACTTGCCGTACTGGCATCAGCAGCCTCAATCAATATTCGAATGGTTTGACCAGCAAAACTGCTGATGTTTTCGTTGAAAACTTCCCAAACAGCATCATCATCATTATTAGCACCGAGTTCTTCAAAGATCTTTACTGTGTTCTCACCGATTATGTATACCCTTAGGTAATCAGCAGTTGATGAGTTAGTATAGTGTGCAACGTAATAACTAAACGACATTTCCAGATCTCTGCCAACCGGCAATTCGATCAGAGGAGAAAGCATACTTGTCTTTCCACCATCAAGATCATAGGAACCTGCAGAAGATCCTACAAGCGGTCCTGTTACAAGGTCATAAGATCCACTTATCGTCGTCCCAAGCTGTTTATCACCATAATATGCGACGCTTTCTGGATTGGCGCGTTCGAACCAGCCTAAGGTTGCGGTATCAGTTCCATAAGGATTACGTATCCATCCAAGATTCGTTTCAAAATCATCAAAGAAAACGGTTAATGGACCTGAAGGATTTACCTGGATGGATATAACACCTTCGTTTGAATTTCCTTCCTGGTCACTCGCACCGAATGTGAACAAATCACTCCCGGTATAGCCGGGATCCGGAGTGTAAACCAGGTTTGGAGCTATTCCAGTCAGAATTCCATGTTCTGGCGGGGTTATCGTAAAAAAACTGAGCACATCTCCATCCGGGTCCATTCCTGTCAACAGGATCGCCAACGGAGAATTCTCATTTGTAGATACTGTTTGATTGTAAACAATGGGCAAGTAGTTGATGTCCAGAATGAGAATTGTCACTTCAGCTGAATTCGAATTACTAATTCCGTCATTCACGTAAAAGCTAAATACATCGTTACCGGAATAGTAATCAAATGGAGTGTATGTGAGATTTGGCAAGGTTCCGGTCAACTCACCTTGCAATGGTGCAGCTGAGATTATGTAACTGAGATCGTCGCCATCGATGTCTGACCCTTCTAAGGTAATTGCTACAGGGGTATTTTCGCTGGTTGTGATAGCTTGACCTTCTGCCACGGGTGGATCGTTAACTGGCCGGATGGTCATGTCAATAATAGCAGCAGGAGAAACGAATGTTCCATCACCAACAGTAAATGTAAAGGCGTCGTCGCCGTAGTAATTCGCAATAGGTGTATACACCAGGTTAGGAACTGTACCTGAGAGGGTCCCATGAGCCGGCCCAGTCACCACAATATAGGTTAAAGCATCTCCATCCACATCTGAACCAGCCAGAACAATATTCACAGCTGCATCTTCATCTACGGATAAGGTTTGAGGAATCGCAATTGGTGCATCATTCACAGGGGTGATAGTGATGCTGACGGTCGCAGGAGCTGAGTTAGTCTGACCATCGTAAACCCTGAAGGTAAAGCTGTCTGGACCGTTGTAGTTGGCTGCTGGAGTATAGGTCACATTCGGAGCACTCCCGCTCAATGTTCCATGCGTAGGTGGGGTGACAATACTGTAAGTCAGAGGATTAGCCTCAACGTCGGAGCCTGTTAATGTGATTTCGACCGCTGTGTCCTCAGCCGTGATGACTGACTGGCTGTCAGCAACCGGTGCGTCATTTACAGCTGTAACTGTAATAGTGACCGTAGCAATGTTTGAATCAACAGTTCCATCATTCACGTTGAAGGTAAAGCTGTCTAGACCGTTGTAATTGGCTGCGGGAGTATAGGTCTGAGTTGAGCCTGTTCCAGATAAGCTGCCATGGGATGGCCCTGTCACAATGGTGTAGGTTAGAGCGTCCCCATCAATGTCAGAGCCACTAAGTGTAATTTCCGTGGCTGTGTCTTCGACAACGGTCACGGACTGGGAATCAGCCACTGGCGCATCGTTTACTGGCACAACTGTGATAGCAATGATGACTTCGGCTGAATCAACCAATCCGTCATTCACGACAAAACTAAAACTGTCTGAGCCGTGATAGTTCTCGTCAGGAGTATATGTCAGATTTGGTGCTGTTCCAGAGAGTGTTCCATGGGAAGGATTAGCAAAAACAGCATAAGTTATGGGATCGTTGTCAGGATCAGAACCGGTTAATGTCACTCCCAGAGCAACGTCTTCATTTGTGGAAACTGTCTGTTCATCCGCAACTGGGGGTTCATTGGTCCTGGTGACAGTGATACTGACAGTCGCCAGGGCAGAATCCAATTCTCCATCATTCGCAATGAAAGTAAACAAGTCTGCACCTTCGTAGTCTGCATCTGGTTGGTAAGTCCATGCTGCACCGGATCCAGTTAATGTCCCATTACTAGGACCACTTTGGATCGAGAAAGTAAGCGCAGAATTTTCCACATCTGTTCCTGTTAGCGTTATTTCAACGGCAGCGTTTTCTGAGGTTACAACAGCCTGTCCATTGGCAATCGGGGCATCATTTACGGGTGTGATGTCAATAGTTACGGTTGCTGGCGGTGAATCAACTGTGCCATCATTAGCGACAAAAATGAACGCATCTGTGCCATTGTAATTTGCTTCTGGAGCATAAGTAATGGTAGCAGCAGTGCCAGTCAATGTTCCATGAACTGGTTGAGTGATGACACGATATGTAAGTGGATCATCATCCGCATCCGAGCCGCTCAGGGTGATGGACAAGGAAGTATCCTCAGGGGTGCTCAGCGATTGCCCATCAGCAACAGGAGCATCGTTGACATTGGAAACACTGATAGAAACCGTCGCCGGAGATGAAATTGCAGTCCCATCACTAACTGTGAATTCGAAGCTGTCAGCACCAACATAACCGGTATTTGGTGTATAGGTCAAATTGGGTGCCGTGCTGCTGAGGGTACCATGTGTCGGAGAGGCGCTGACAGTATATGTGAGTGGATCGGCATCAATATCGGAGCCAGACAAAGTAATACTTACTGGAGTATCCTGGTTAGTCCCAATATTTTGAGGTATAGCAACAGGTGCATCATTGACCGGTGTGACTGTGATAGTGACCGTAGCCGTGTTTGAATCCACCGTGCCATCATTCACTTTGAAGGTAAAACTATCCGAGCCATTAAAGTTGGCTGTCGGAGTATAGGTCACATTTGGAACGCTACCACTCAAGGTTCCATGTACAGGTTGGCCAACAATAATATAGGTCAGAGGATCCCCATCGGCATCTGAGCCAGTTAAGGAGATTGGCATTGCAGTATCCTCCGCCGTGGTCACCGATTGACCATCGGCTACCGGTGCGTCATTCACAGCTGTGACAGTAATATCTACCGTGGCTGTGTTTGAATCTACACTTCCATCATTTATCTTAAAGGTGAAACTGTCAGATCCATTGTAGTTAGCTGCTGGTGTGTAGGTCTGACTTGAGCCTGTTCCAGATAAGCTGCCATGGGATGGCCCTGTCACAATGGAATAGGTCAGAGTATCCCCATCAATGTCAGTACCGGTAAGCGTAATCACCTTGGCTGTGTTCTCCGGTGTGCTCACCGACTGCCCATTGGCTACTGGTGGGTCATTAACGGGCTGAATGGTAACATTTACAGTGATCGTATCGTTCAAATTTCCATCTGAAACTTGAACGACAAAGGAATCCGTCCCATTGTAATTAGCAGATGGTGTGTAAAGAACCGCCGGAGAAGCTCCAGTTCCGCTGACTACCGCGTTCCCTTGAGATGGCAGACCTGACAAAGTCCAGGTCATTGGATCTCCCTCAGGATCAACTGCGTCAATTGCAACTGCAAAAGAAACAGGATTACCATCTTCGGACATTGTTACTGCTACGCTATCACCTTGAGAAATTACAGGTGCCAGATTGGCTTGACCTTCCACGGTCAGGAAAATTGCACTGACGGCACCCCAATTATTTGCAGCATCCTTGCTGCGTATGTAAAGAGTGTGTCTGCCATTGCTCCAGCCAGTTGTATTCACAGAAACAGTAATATTTTCTGTGGTCGAGTTGAATGTGCCATCGCTTGCACCCATCGGGAATGCAGTTGCCCCTGCGACCCACGGAGGTATGTCGAGGTAATATTCTGCCGCCGCTATCGCCTGTGTTGCCTCCCCAGTGCCACTCTTATAACGTGTGTCATTTGCTGTCGCTGTCAGGGTGACTGACGTGCCTGCAGGCACTGAGTTGGCACTGAGTGCCAGGTTCAGACTGTCCGGTCCCAAAGGGGTCATATATGGAGTCCGCGTAACCTTTGTGGCATAAAGTAAAGCATTGAGGTTTGTAGGATAGACCGTGCTTTCAAACGACGAACAAGCCTGGAAAAAGGCTGTGCCAACTTCAAACGCATAAGTAGCTACTCCCATTTCACCATAGGCATAGTCCACACTGCCTCCAGAGGCGACGTAAAGAACACGCGTAATCTGTCCAGGTGTGTAACCATTGAAATAGGCTAATTTTCTACCCATTGTTTGTAACTGAGTGTTGTTAGGAGGGGTTGTTGTTGTGTATCCCCAAGGCCACATCACATAGCCACCGGAGCTGTGCATGTCTATGTAAACTCCTTGAGCGTCAGCTGGAGCGGCTCCTGTACCCCTTTGATCTATAAATACTGAAGATATGTATGCTTGAATAGCTTGTGTCTCTGGTTCTGATCCAGCGGAAGGACCGCGGTATGTTTCATCACAGGGATTAGTGCTCGATCCACCTGTGCCCCATTGATAAGTAAAGTTCCGGTTTAGATCAACACCATAAGTTGTGGAGCAGCCATCGTCGTTGTCGCGATTTTTTCGCCAGGATGAGCCTGTTTCAGCAATTTTCCGCCCATCAGGGTTAGCATGGAACATGATGTGAACTTCCTGGTAATCCAACATCCAGGTAACATCCGGATCAATACCGTAATTGTTTACCAAGTATTCTGCAAAGCGGGTAGCTATTTCAGCCGGCGCATATTCACGTGCATGAATTGAGGCTGTTATAAAGAGGACAGGTTTTTGCCCAACAATAGCTGAGTTAGTTAGCTTCAGAACCATCATGTCGTAGCCTGGCAAAGGCCCGATCGCTTTCTGCCAGCTTTCACCCACGTCGATCCACGTGGCCAGGTTCGGATAATTTACGGCTAACGCTGCTGCTGCGGCGTATGTCTCTTCTACTGTCCGGTAGCACGGAAAACTGGGGATTGTGTTGAGCTGATTTTCTCCGCTTGATGGAAGAAAAGTAAATTTCGCTGTCTCTTCCTCATCAATGACCACTTTGAATCCCAGATCCTTTAATTCCCCTAATTCCCGAGCATTCACAGCCACAAGTACATACTTTTCCTCAAGGTTGTTGTACTCAAACAGGTCAAACGGCACCAAGAGCTCAATGTCCTCTATTGACTCGTAGTACACTCGAACAACCTGAACAACACCTGGGTCAGATTGTTCAACCAACTCCACCTCAGGAATCGATTGGGCTAACGCGATATTGGAATTTGTCAGCAATAACATGAATACGAGTATTATGGTAACAACTAGCCTATTAGTTTTCATAGCGACCTCCAAATTTTTGGATAATTACTTTATGAACGTATAATAAAAAAGAAACTGATTGGGTCAACCTATAACTTGCAAATTTCATGCCACAATGATAAGCGAAACAATAAAAAAGCGACCTAATTCAGACAAAAATTGACATTGGTGCACGAATTAAATCAGTAACGAAAAAGCTAAATTCTGATCTCTGTATTTAACAGCTTTAGATCGGTATAACATAAATAACACTCCAGCCGCATTTCTGGAGATTTTCCTTCCATAAATGCGGCTGGAGTAAGTCATGACCGACAACCTATCAATTTCTTCTACTGGGCAATGATTAAAATGTCATCCACCGCTGCTTCTACAAGGCTTGGGTTACCCAGGTCTGCCACCTCAATCAAGAGATAAACCTGCTGACCAGCAAAACCACTTAGGTCTATCGCCAAGCCAGTCCAAGCGGCATCGACGTCTCTATTACGTCCTAAGACTTCAAAAATCGTGTTGGTCTCTTGTCCGATGACGATAATCCTCAGGTAATCAGAACTTGAAGAATTAGATGCATGGGCCAGGTAGTAGCTTAAAGAAAGGGAGATAGACTTATCTGCGGGTAAACTGATTAGAGGTGAACGCATGCTGGTTGTGCCATAATCAACATCATTATCGCCAGGAAGCCACCCTGCCTTCGCGCCGGTCACAAGATCCTTATCACCACTCACTGTGGTGCCGAGTTGCTTGTACCCAAAATACCAAACACTTTCAGGGTTGGCAATTTCCCAAAGCCCTCGCCTCGCAGTGTCGGTGCCGTAGGGATTCCTTACCCAACCAGTGCTGGATTCGAAATCATCCTCAAAGACTGTAACTGGTTCGGATGGAGTAACGGTGATGCTGACCGTCGCGGGCATTGATACATCATATCCATCAAAAACAACAAAGGTGAACGAGTCCTCTCCCACATATCCATCATTGGGTATGTATATCAGGTTCGGAACGAATCCGGTCAATACACCATGGCTTGGATTAGCGGTGAGATTGAACAGCAGGGCATCCCCATCCGGATCACTCCCAGTCAGCGTGAATGACACCCGCTGGTCCATCAACGTGGCCACCGCAAGTGGATCGGCTACTGGCGGATTATTTATTACATTGATAGTGACAGTCGCAGGCTCTGATTCTACAACGCCATCAAACACAACAAAGGTGAACGAGTCCTCTCCCACAAATCCTTCATCAGGTATGTAGATCATTTCCGGAATGAAGCCGGTCAATACACCATGGCTTGGATTACCGGTGAGATTGAACAGCAGGCTGTCTCCATCCGCGTCACTCCCAGTCAGGGTAATCGACACCCGCTGGTTGTGGATTGTTGTTACCGTTTGAGGATTGGCCACCGGCGGAGTTGTAACCTTGATACTGACCGTCGCAGGCAGTGATTCTTCATATCCATCAAACACAACAAAGGTGAACGAGTCCTCACCCACATATCCATCATCAGGAATGTAAATCATGTCCGGGATGAATCCGGTCAATACACCATGGGTTGGATTACCGGTGAGATTGAACAGCAGGGCATCCCCGTCCAGATCACTCCCAGTCAGCGTGAATGACACCCGCTGGTCCATCAACGTGGCCACCGCAAGTGGATCGGCTACTGGCGGATTATTTATTACATTGATAGTGACAGTCGCAGGCTCTGATTCTACAACGCCATCAAACACAACAAAGGTGAACGAGTCCTCTCCCACAAATCCTTCATCAGGTATGTAGATCATTTCCGGAATGAAGCCGGTCAATACACCATGGCTTGGATTACCGGTGAGATTGAACAGCAGGCTGTCTCCATCCGCGTCACTCCCAGTCAGGGTAATCGACACCCGCTGGTTGTGGATTGTTGTTACCGTTTGAGGATTGGCCACCGGCGGAGTTGTAACCTTGATACTGACCGTCGCAGGCAGTGATTCTTCATATCCATCAAACACAACAAAGGTGAACGAGTCCTCTCCCACATATCCATCATTGGGTATGTATATCAGGTTCGGAACGAATCCGGTCAATACACCATGGCTTGGATTAGCGGTGAGATTGAACAGCAGGGCATCCCCGTCCGGATCAGTTCCAGTGAGCGTGAATGACACCCGCTGGTCCATCGACGTAGCAACTGCCAACGGATCGGCTACTGGTTCATTATTTATCACCTGGATCGTAACAGTCGCAGGCTCGGATTCAACAATGCCATCAAAAACGACAAAGGTGAACGAGTCCTCACCCACAAATCCTTCATCGGGAATGTAAATCATGTCCGGGACAAAACCACTCAATACGCCGTGGCTTGGAAAACTCTCGAGATTAAATAGCAGGGCATCCCCGTCCGGATCAGTTCCAGTGAGCGTGAATGACACCCGCTGGTTGTGAACTGTTGTTACCGTTTGAGGATTGGCTATCGGCGGAGTCGTCACCGTGATGCTTACCGTCGCAGGCAGTGACACATCATATCCATCAAATACTACAAAGGTGAACGAGTCCTCACCCACAAATCCTTCATCGGGTATATAAATCATGTTAGGGACAAAACCAGTCAATACGCCGTGGCTTGGAAAACTCTCGAGATTGAATTGCAGGGCATCCCCGTCCGGATCAGTTCCAGTGAGCGTGAATGACACCCGCTGGTCCATCGACGTAGCAACTGCCAACGGATCGGCTACTGGTTCATTATTTATCACCTGGATCGTAACAGTCGCAGGCTCGGATTCAACAATGCCATCAAAAACGACAAAGGTGAATGAGTCCTCACCCACAAATCCTTCATCGGGAATATAAATCATGTTCGGGACAAAACCAGTCAATACACCATGCATTGGATTGCTGGTGAGATTGAATTGCAGGGCATCCCCGTCCGGATCAGTTCCAGTGAGCGTGAATGACACCCGCTGGTTGTGGACTGTTGTTACCGTTTGAGGATTGGCTATCGGCGGTCGGTTTTGTTCCTCGTCTTGTACATTGGCGATTGGATTTGAAGCTGCAACAGCAAAGCTTCTGCCTCCAAACACAAAAGAGGTTAATAGTACACTGACAGAAATAATAATAAAGAATGCTCTTCGTTTGTTCATCATCGCTCCTAAGTCTGAAAATAGAAAAAATTGAAACACAATACTCGTGTAGGACACTCATTAAGTAAATGCGACAAAAAAAACATACTCATTGTACTTTAATCATTAAATGTGTGATTATTATAACAAAACAGTTTTTAGTACAACGATTCAACATATTTGCGATGAACACTTTCCCATATTAGATAGTTTTCTTAATTGCTCTGTCTCCAAGAGACTATTAAGTTTATACCACCTTAATGAAATATCAGTGGTAAATATACATTTTCGAACGAAATTTGGATATCCACCTGAGCCACATTGCTATCATACTGGCCATCGTTGGCTTGAAACGTAAACCAGTCAGCACCTAAATAGTCAGGATGAGGTGTGTACGTCATGGTTGGTGGAGTACCCGACAGTTCTCCATGCGAAGGAGGTGTGACGATCCAAAAGACCAATTCATCCTCTGCAATTTCTGCGTTTTCATCAAGGAGACCCAAATGGAGGAATGGCCCAGAACCTCCATCGTCGATCACTATTAATTCAATGTCAAGTTGCATGTTTTTCATTGTCCACACCCATTGATTAAGCGCAACTGGCGGATCGTTTACGCCTGTAACTGTGATGCTCACCCTGGCACTGTTGGAGTATGAAGACCCGTCGAATAGCCTGTAATCGAAACTATCATTGCCAAAATAGTCGGGGTTGGGAACATAGATAAAAGACCCATTAGCATTAAGTGTTAAATCACCATGACTCGTGGAAGAAAGCATCTCCACGTTGAGAGTTCTTTCATCGGGATTTATATCGTTAGTAAGCACACCCTCGTCAACGGGGACAATGAGCTTTTCATCTTCGACCACTGCGTACGAGTCTGAGATGGCGCCGAACAATTGAGGAATTCTTAAGGCAGGGTCGCCAAAAAGGGTATAGGTATCGAGCAAATCCTGATTGGAACCCGTTTGCCAAAGATTTAACTTACCTGCCCACACGGCTTCTCCCAAAGTTGTTGTAGCTTCCACATTGAAGTATGCATGCAAAAAACCGCGGTCCAGGTAATCATGTCCGGTAACAATTCCAAGTCCTGTGGGCGACCATGAAGCGATAGCACCTGCGTCAGTTGAACGGGTAATTGTCTCAGCCAAACCTTCATTATTTGCAAAATCATAGCTCGGGTCGTGAAAAAAGCCATCCATACAGGACATAGACAGATTGATATAAAGGCGTTCTGTGTTGGTGAGCTCTTCAACCTGGCCTCGAGAAAAAAGTGGTTCGTCTGCCCAACTGGTATAGGAACCGTGACCGATATAGTTTACAAGCACCTTTCCGTTGTTCATTTGCTCAACGATGGCTGCCCTGGCGGCGATTGGGTCAGTATGCGTGACCATATAGTGTACTTTGTCTAGATTGTAATACTCAGGTTTGAGGTCTATAAACAGATTCTCAGCGATTTGAGGGAAGTTGCCCCCTCCATCAGGATCGTCAGCAACAGAAAGAATGTCATTGATCCACTCCCCGCCTAAACTGGTTTGTTCATAGGAGATAATCTTATTCACTACCCGATTAGCTTCTGGGAGCGTATTGACTGTCAAGCGCCCAAGCATCATATCCGGCAGAAGATCATCACCCACAAGCGTGACGTAGCGATTGTCTGCGGCTGTTTCGCCAATCCATGGATCCACATAGGCAAGATAAGCTGGAATGTAATTGGTGCGTCCATGTCCAAGATAGTTTTTAGGATCATAATGTCCATCCCCAAAAAGTAGCGCATACTGGGCGTTCCAGTTCTCCAGAGCAAAACCCAGATACTGCTTGATTGCCTGCTCGCTTACTACCCCAAAAGCGAATGCGTCATATATATCTTGCACATCTACTGCCAGGGATTCTATACCAACTGAACGCCGGTATTCAGCCAGCCTTTCAGCTTCTGTTAGGAAATCAGCATGTGAAATGATGATCATTTGAGGGGGTACCGCAGGGTTGAGCAAGTCATCGGAGGTATCAACTTCAATCGAGCTAACTTGGCTTGCGTTTCTTCGATCCGTTGCCAGGTAGCGCTTTTCTGTCAGGATTTCCTCTCCAAAACTAAGCGTGTAGGAGTCAGGCTCTTGAGTTGTGATCTCATAATCAGATATATCCACAGGGTTGCCCGCGTTACTGACATCCCAAATACGCAGATAGGAGCGATCATTGGTGGTGAAGTCCTCAAGGTTAAATTGCCAGCTACCAGGCTGTTGATATAAAAAATCCAGATGGTTGTTTTTTGCTCGAGTTTCTCTTTGATAATTAACTGTAAAACAATCAAGATAGACCACTTCAGTCACCAAACCCAGGTCATTGGGAAGCTCCAATCGTAGAGTATTATTGCCTTCATTCAAATAACTCGTGACATCCAAGCTGAGTTCCAACCAATTGTTGCCATCCCAATAAGCTTCGCCAACAAAATTTTCATTTAAATAGACTCTTAGGTGGTGGTCAGGGTTTATCGCATCGCTATAATTCCAACCGAAGACCCGCAGGTTTAATTCCGCTGATCCCTCAGTCAGAGAGTCTGTCTCAAAAGGCAGGCTGATAGATTTTGGGTTGCCTCCCGTTGCCTGGATAAATTCCCCAACAAAGCGTTCAAAATCGTCTGTGCCTTTTAGAAGAGTTCGGTAGTATAAGTTCCTTTCATATCGTATCTCTTGGGTATATGCCGTTACCTCATCCTCTGTGGGTGGGTTGCCAACCCTTGGCTCAACTCGTAATCCTGGAGTGTCACTTATGGTAAGCCAAAATGCGTCAAACTTGGTATATTTGCTTTGAAAATCAGGCGCATAAAACAAGATCTGATCCTGAGTGTCAAAAGTACCGTCCTCCTCGCCTACTACTTCAATTGCCAGTTCAACTCCCTGGTGATAGAGGCTGAAGTTTTGTGGATTCGGATTGGCCACAAGCACTCCCACTGCGGTAAGATCATCGTAGTCCAACGCAAACAAACCTGAATTTTCAGTCAATATACGCCAGGCTGGGGATGGTGGTTGCCAGGGAAGACTGGAAGGGATGGAATTCAGTTCTGTATCGTCAGTCAGGGCATCTGTTTCTATCTGTGCGCTCTGTAAACGCCAAATCTGAGCGCTCTCATAATTCAGGAGGGTCTTATATAAATAGGAGTCGAAAGGGGTATTAGAAGCTTGGTTGTTAGCCGTTGACTGCAACGGCTTGCCTGAAAATTTTACAGACGCCGCAATCGATTCATAAACGGTGATTGAGTTGCCTTGAGGCCTGTATTGCACGGGAAAAAAAGTAATAGATACCAATCTCTGGTTTCGCAGCACTCCATCATTTGTAATCTGTACCAGAGTTTGAGGATATGGCCCTTTACTAGTGTAAATTTGAGTGTCCGGTCTGGTAATGAAATCGAATTCCACTTGCATCGGGTCAGTCAGCATAGGGTCAAGCTCTTGCCGTAGCACCTGGGTTTTCCCTGGCAGGATGGGTGCCTGCAATTGAAACACTCTTGATGGTCCAGGTGTGATTTCAAGTGTCAGGTCCACTCCAAACGGTACCGCAATCAGAGCGGTGAAAATTGGCAGGTTAGGTTCACCTGGTTTTTCCAAACCAGTCCAACCTACCAGAGAGATTTCTGTGTACAGCTCTCCGTCCACGAGTTTGGTTTGGAGATTGAGGTCGTTGAAAGATGTTTCAGCCAGCAGCTCAACACCATCATTAGTAGAAGTGAGCAGGGTAACACCCGTTGTTGAGCCTTCCGCAGCCTGAACCGAATGTTCAGATAATGAGGCAAGCATAATTGCTGCAACTAAAAAAAGCATGAGTTTCTTTTTCATTTTTTCACCACTTCATCATCTACGGAAGAACTGCCATATTGTAATCTGATCTAAAAGGAAGCTTGACCAACCTTATGAGGCGATAATATGTTCAAGGATATCATCCCCCAGATGGAAAGCAAGCGTATAAGCGGGAACAGTGAAGCACAAACGCTCAAGGTTCGCCATGATAAAATCAACTTGGGTTGGTCGATAAAAAGGAATAAATGCAGTCTTCATCAGGAGTTTAAACCCATCTTGAGATGGAATGGGACGGATGACTTCATCGGAATCTCGATCAAGAAAGAATATTTTTTGTAGAGGCACACCAACGGGCGAACACTTGCTCACATTGAGATGCCAGGGTGTCCCATAAATCCAAAAGGATCCATTCCTGTATCTTAGGGCAACTTGATCTTCCCCTAGGATAGTGACACCCTGCCCTGTAGCAAGGTTGGCTGCCAATGTTGATTTACCCGCTCCGGATCGACCCACAAAGGCATAACCTTTTCCATTGACGGCGATACCACTCGCGTGCAAGAGCAGTTCACCTCGATTTGCCAGCCAATTTGAAAAAACGATGATATCCATGGTATTTAATGGAAAATATTTATCTGTTGACTCTCCCTCCTGCAAGTATAGCCTTCCAGACGAAAAATCAGGCTTCATCACCAACAGTCGTTCCGGTAGAGGTCGGCTAAAAATAAACGCGTAATCCCCAACCTGATTTATGCCCAGCCTCCAGGATGGCTCCGATGTCAGTTGTGCTGCGAAGGTGACAGAAGGGAGCGTTTTAACCGGGCATAATTGAAATAGTATGGAATTAAAAACGGCTGAACTTTTACATTTAGCCAATGTGTTACTAAAGTTTTGATAGATTTCTGGTAGACAGAATAAACCGTTCGATTTTGTTCGATTAATAATAAATTGAACTTCTGCTACACAAAATTTAAGGTCACTCAACTCAACACAGAATATATGAGTCAAACCAAACAATAATTGCAGGTGTTACTATTGCCATGAAATGCTTGCCTTCCAGAGATCAGAGTGCAAGATCAGCCCGAGATATTAAAACAATTCTGCTCAAGTTTGCAGTTATTGAATGGTTTCTGTTTTGGCAAATAACTCACCGGGCTGCTGTTGCAAACAGATAGTATTGCATGCTTGAATTCCAAGGGCACTTTCAATACCTTAGGTGCTTGATAAATTTTCCGCTCCATAATTCACCTCTTTTAAAATGTTAATTTTATTATACCTGAATTTACCAGTATTGCAAATAAAGTCAACCGGTGTTTCCATGTCTCCGTGCACCAGTTGGGACCAACCTGGGCACTGTGCGCATAACGAACCAACCAGGCAAGTTTCGCAAGACGTGCTCTTTTGTCGTTTAAGACTGCGCAATCCTCCTAATTTCTCCCACGCTTCTTGAAACGGGGTTTCCAGGAGGTTATAAGAAGGATTTCGCACCATTGTACACGCGCAGAGATTGCCGCGGCTATCAATATGGAAAGACCTCACACCAGCACCACAGCTAAATACGTAGTTGCTGCGTACGGCAATATTGCTGAATTCCCAGGCTCTCTTTTGCCATTCACCATATCGTTCTGGGTCGGCACGATCAATTTCAAACATTTCTTCGTTGGAGACACGATATTGATATGGTTGTTCATCACCATCCAACCTCGGCCAGATGGTGCCATCATAACGAAATTTTAAACCCAATTGGTCTGCCAGGGCTTGCATTTCATTGAGTTCATGCTTATTGAGGTTCAACAGCATGGCTTTTAGAGTGACATGCACGCCTCGTTCCAAAAGCAAATTGATTCCTCGAATACAGCGATCGAACGATCCTGGCTGGCGGGTTACTGCTTCATAAGTTTCTCTGGTAGCACCATAAAGTGTGATATCAATAGTTTGAGGCTGGGCGGACGCAAATAAATCTGCTAATTCCGGAGTGATCATGGTCCCGTTGGTAAAGACCGTCGGAAGAATGCCCGCACGTAAAGTGTGCATGTAAATCTCAGGGAAATCCGGTCGGACAAAAACTTCTCCACCTGTCAGGATCAGGAAAAGACATCCCGCAGAGGAGATTGCGTCAATAATTTGGCAAACCTGGGATGTAGTAAGCTCACTTTTCTTAACAGGCAGACTGCCCGCTGGTTGATTGATATAGCAATGCACACAGCGCAGGTTACAGCGGTCGGTCAATTCAATAATCCCGCTTAAAGGGTAGCGACCAGATTTTAGCTGAGCGTTGATGCGGTCGCTCCACTGATCCAGGTCGAGATCGAACTCTGAAGGACAATCCAAGCCTAAGCCTCCTCAACCGCGCCAAAGCTGGTGAGGTCTGTTAGAAACAGGCTGATATCCTCAGCAACCTGTTCAGGACTGGCGGCAAACTCGGATACAACCGCTGACTGCAAGGTGGAAAGGTCCTGTGGCTCCGCCAGTTTCTGCCAGAGAAATGATCCCACCTCGTTGAGGGAATAGATACAGTTTAGCTCTGCCACATTTTGCCTGATTGGAACAAGGATGGTTTCATCCACAATTTTTCGGAAGATAAAGTTTGGGTTGCGGATATATTTTTTTTCTGTGTCAGTTTCCATAATTAATCCAGGTACTTTGAAAAAATCTTGCTGCTAATCAACAGCGTGGTTAACTTGCCCTGGCTCCCACGCCCGGTGCGCGAACGCAGGAATGCCAGCCTATTTAGCGCTTTGAAGGCAGGTTTATCAATTGAGAGAAATGATCCTCCACGTTCAATCGCCTTCAGTCTGCCAATAATTTTTGCTTGTTCAACAATTCCATCCGTAGTGGCTACTTGGTCGCCTTTTAAAAGATAAAAAAAATTATCATCTTTTTTCAACCTTTTCAATACCCTGTGCAGCACCAAATCACCCTGCTGATTAATAAAAAAGACAATTTCAGAAGGTTTAGGTAGCTGGTTGCCAATCGGTTCGATCAAAACCACATCCCCCTCCCTGATTAAGGGGCTCATACTTTTCCCCTGGGCTGTAAAGCGCAAGGCATATCCAGCCTGAAGTAAATCCACCGATATTCGGTCAAAAGTGGCCGAATATCGGTCCAGTTGTTCAATAACTTTCAATTATCTGGCCAGCGTCCAACCATAACTGGTCGCGGTGCCGTCGATTTCTATTTCTTCCAACCAGTAATAAGCTTCAACAGCATTAGCTTCGTCAAGATACTCATAAAGCGCGCCGCCCAGGCTGCCCGGAGCCAGGTTGCTCGTGATCAACTCAGCGTTCACCAGTTCCTTTTCGCCGTCTAGTGTTTCAGTACGATAAAGGTTGAAACCGAGCGTGTTCACTTCAGCCAGGGTCTCCCAGCTGATCAACACCCCTTCGTCAACGATGTCAGCTGAAAAGTCTTTAAGGATCACAGCAGCCGGAACAAAGCCAGTAATTTTACCATAGAGACAAGCGTTATTAGTTTGACCTTCTCTTGTGATATATGTTGTCGAGTATGCTCCTGCGGGAGTGGCAGGGCAGGTAGTGTTTGTGCCATTGTCAACAAATCCTTGCAGTTCAAGCGTCCAGACCCCTTGCTCTGCGGGAAGAGCATTTGTACCGCATGCGAAGGTTTGTGCTGGCGGCGCGCTGCTTACCGTGACTGCATCAGGACAACCACCAGGAGGGCAGACTCCAAAATTTCGGTACTCACACCAGTTAATAAGACTGCAAGTGTTAATGGTCTCATCAAAGTTTACGCGATAGGTAAAAGTTTCAGATGGGCCATTTATGGGGTCAACGGTGCCAGTTCCATCGGATGAGGTACATTGGATGCCCGTTACATTCAAATCGATATCTATCCACTCCGGGAAGGCCCATGGAGGGATATTAGCCGAGCCGCTCAGATAAATTGGACGGTTGTAGTGGGTGAGACGGCCAACCAGAAAAATCTGCCCAGCAGCAGGTGTTCCCACATTATCGTTTCCATCGAATCCAAGCCCACTTTGTGCGTCAAACCATTCGCTTGTTACCCCAGCACTAGTCGTGGGGCAATCGCCTGTAGCACCAGTTCCCTTGCCATAATGGATCTGGTTCTCATCCGTAGTAGGCCCTGTCTGAACAGTAGGATCATTACGACTGCGTGCTGTTTCATTCGTGCCGGGACCTGTGCCATATGTTACGCAAAACGCATTGGAATTTGGATCAGGATTATCTTCCACATATTGCCATACGCCGTCAATGTTGCCAATCGACCCTGCCAGCACGCCGCTCACAAGAACCAAAGTAAATACTAAAGCAAGAATTGCTGAAATTCTAAACTTTTTCTTCATAATTTCTCCTCCTAAAAACAACAAGTAACTAACTAATTATCGGATCGTCCCCAGAGTTTTACACAACACTATCATCAAACACTTAACTCTAATAGATTTCTTATATTATATACCAATGCAAACGCTTAAGTCAAGCTTAATAAGGCACATAATCGCCGCATGGCGCAGGCATGGACATGCCATCCCTGGCAGCACAAAAAGCATAAACATTGTCTAATGTACCCCGAAATTGCACATAGTTTGAGTCCATCACCCAGTTTAGCCAGCCTTCTGTCGCACCCCATTGATAACGTCCATTCAGGTTTGACTGGTCTTCTGATAGACTCGCGATAAAAGAGAACGCGACCCCGTCGAGCGTAAAGGATCCCTCGGCTAAAAGATCGTCCAATGTTATGTATCCGTCAGCACTTTTGTAGGGACCATCGCCTTCTCCCACAAAGAACACCCACTCCCCCGCCCAACCAGTCTGGAGCGTGGGTGTGCGGGTTTGAGTCGGCGTGAGTGTGCGGGTTTGGGTCAGCATGGGTGTGCGGGTTTGAGTCGGTGTGGGTGTGCGGGTTTGAGTCGGCGTGGGTGTGCGGGTTTGAGTCGGCGTGGGTGTGCGGGTCTGGGTGGGTGCCAGGGTGGATGTGGCCGCCTGAGAAGTACTGGATTTTGTTGTGGCGGTGGGGATTAGAACAACTGGGGAGGAAGTCGTTGTTTGAACCAGCGCCAAAGTTTCTGAGGGAGCCTGGGTTGTCTGAGGATTGACCAAAGTGGTTGTTGGATCGTTAACCGAAGTTGGGGATTGAACCGGAGTTATTTCCTGACCGGGCGTTGAAGTGAATACCCCAGTAGTTTGCGTTAAACTTTGCCCTGGAACTTTGGAATTTTCCAGATTTTGGGTCAAATGAGTTGCCTTAGGTTTGCATGATGAAACAACCAGCATTGCCAGGAGAAGCACAACAATGAATAGTCTGGGAACCTTGATTTTTTTTGTCTTTCTCATCTCAATTATCCATTTGTGCCATGCATCAGCGCATGGAAAATATACCTCCCACTCTAAGCTTTCAGTATAACATATTCTTATACACAAGAAAGAACCAGGTCAATGGATGGATTGACATTTCCGGCATCTGGGAATGTTAATAATTCGCGGATGAGGTCAGTATCATTATTCCCCTATCTTCGGTACAATTAGGTCCAGGAAGAAATGGGTTCACCACTCGAGAAAACACTCTGACATGACAGAAAGCTTCAATTCATTAACCATTTTATTGAAACTGCTCTCGCCCAACTCCGCACCGGACGAGGCATTTGAGCTCTTGTCCCAGATAATTCCGGAGGAGTGGGATGCCCTTATCGCTGAAGCGGAGCGGCAGGAGGTCGCGCCACTGCTTTTCGCGCTCCTGGCAGATCTGCATAAATCGCACGGGCGTGAAATCCCACAAAAAGAAAAACTCCGCCAAACCTACCTCTCGACGGCAGCCCAAAACATACTTATCCTTCATGATACGGAAATCGTTCTTGCTGCTTTACAAAAAGCGGGGATTGACGCGGCGGGATTAAAGGGCGTCTATCTATTGGAGCATGTCTACCCGGACATCGCTGCCCGCTCGATGAGCGACATCGACATCCTGATCCGGAAGAGAGACCTGGCTGAATGCATCCGGATTTTGGAAGGGCTTGGTTATCGCACAACCGGATATTTCAACCTGGACGACGAAAATGTCGACACCAAACACGTCCCGCCCATGGAAAAATCGGGCGGAGCAATCGTGGAACTGCACTGGACCCTGCTCGAGGAGGATGAGCCCTTCACTATCGACGCTCAAGCCCTTTGGCAGCGAACGGTGCCCGCCAGGATCGCCAACGTGGACGCCCTGGCTCTGGGGGTTGAAGACCTGATCCTGCACCTCTGCCTTCACCTTACCTACCAGCACTACCTCAATCTGGGCTTGCGAGGTCTGCTGGATATCGCGCTTGTCATTCACAAATTCCGCCCGGAGATCGACTGGCAGAAACTGATCCAGATTGCCCAATCCTGGGGCGCGGAAAGGGTCACCGCACTGACACTGAAATTAGTGGAAACACAGCTGAATATTCCGACCCCCGCTGATGTGATCTCGGCATTAATACCGGAAGGGATCGATCCCGACCTGCTGGAAAACGCCCGCCGTCAACTGCTCGAGCGCGTCAGGTTTGAGGATCATTTCACACCCGACCTGGTTGAAATGTCCGCGCAAAAAAGCCTGCTATCGAAAGTCATAATTGGGCTGCAGCGCGTCTTCATCCCCCGCCTGGCGCTTGCCCGGACCTACAACGTTCCACCAAACTCGCCAAAAATAATGGGGCTGTATTGGGTCAGGTTTAAGTATCTGATCAGAAATTACGGGAAAACGCTCCTGAGGTTGCAGCGCGGAGAGGCAGGAACAGAACCCGCCCGCCAAAAAGCGGAAATCTCGATTTCGCTGCATGAATGGATGACCCCACACCAAAAATAGGTCGCTGTGTGTAGTTCGTAGGTCGGAATGAGACTGCCTCACAGCCTCTTCCCACGCAAGCCTTTCGCAGGCTCACTCCGACACTTACATTATCGGCGGAGTGCGCAAACCTTTGCAGCTGTGTTGCGAGGGTAGGGAGGCGCATTCCGCCCTACCGGGACATTGTCTCGCGCTACGGGCACTGTCCGCATCCAACGGCTTAATCCTGTGGAATCTCCCGGCATGGATTGGGCTGAACTGCCATCCCCCGATTACCGCAGAAACCGAAACGGTTCTCCCTCGATCCCACAAAGGTATCCGCGGAATTCATCCGCCACCAGAAAGTGCCTGTGGTTGAAGTGGTTTCCCACTCCCCCACCACCCGGGTGCCTTGCATGGTAATATCGCCATCGAAGGTATAGTCTATGCCGTCGATTTTGGCTGATCCGGTCACCCTCGTCCCGCTGACCTGAATAGTCAATTCCGCGGGTATGTAACCGCCGTTGACCATCTGATACCAGATCTTCCAGACTCCTTCCCAAACAGGGTTGCCGAGGGTTGGAGTTGGTGTTTGGACCGGGTTTGCCGTCGTTGAGGGCGTGGGGGTGAGGCTGGCAGTTTCAGTGCTTACAAGATAACCAGTCACTTGCGGATTTGACTCTGTGGAAGTGGGAGTGAGCGTGCCCTCTGGTGTGTTAGTCGGGATGACTTGGGAAGCTTGTGGCGATGGTTGAGGATCCTCACTGGGCGGCGGGGTGACCTCCACGAAATCAGGAACAGGCTGGCTGACCGGTTTTTGTAAGGTCGCGACCACGTCCCCTTGAAAGTGCTCCACATCCGGCTGTTTTCTTTGACCGCATCCGGAGAGCAGGAACAACAGTAAAAGTAACAACAACATTTTCCGGTACATCGAATCGGATTTTATCACGGATAGCATGCCCGATTTTGCGAGCGGTAAATGATAAGAAGATTCCTTGTTGCGAAACAACTGCACTTACTGCAGGGCTCTGACCACGCTCTCGATCACCAAATTTTGCTGCTCGTCCGCCATCCCCGGGAAGAGCGGCAGGGTCACCTGCCTTCGGGCAACGTTTTCGGTCATCCAGAGTTTCTCTCCCTCTTCGCGGTAGATTTTGAACTGATGCACCGGTGGGTAGTGAAAACTGGTCTGGATGCCATCCTGTTTCATTCGTTCCCGAAAAGCTTCCCTGTCAACTCCCTCAGGCAGCAGAACTGGGAAGATGTGCTGGCTGCTCACCCCGCGTTTGGTGGAAAATGGCAGCCCCAGAGTTGGCGCCTTCTCCTGGAAAGCTTGGCGGTACCGACCTACCAACACTTCCCTCCTGGCATTGCCGGCTGGCAGCTTTTTGAGCTGTTCGCGCCCAATCGCTGATCGGATCTCATCGATGCGGTAGTTATAGCCCAGGTCTATGACGTCATAGGTGCTGGCGTGCCCTTGGTGACGGTCCCAGGTGAGGGTGGTCATGCCGTGAGAGCGTAAAATCCGCACTTTTTCCGCCAGGTGATCGTCATTGGTGACCAACATCCCCCCCTCGGCGGTGGTCATGTTTTTGTTGCCAAAGAAACTGTAACAGCCCACATCCCCCCACGTGCCCAGCGCTTTCCCATCCAGGCTCGCTCCAATTGCGTGGGCAGCATCCTCGATAACCGCCAATTGATGCTTTTCGGCTATGCGCATGATCGCGGGCATGTCGCAGGCAAAGCCAGCGTAGTGCATCACCACGATCGCCCTGGTTCGCTCAGTGATCTTCTCTTCAATCGCTTTGGGGCAGATGCACAGCCAGTCTTCGCTTTCGATATCCGCAAAAACAACTTTCGCGCCGGTGTACCGAACAGCATTGGCTGTCGCCACGAAGGTCAGCGAAGGCACAATCACCTCGTCTCCCTCGCCCAGCCCCACAGACAGGCACGCCAGGTGCAGCGCGGCAGTCGCGTTGTTGACTGCGAAGGCATACTTTGCGCCCACAAAAGCAGCCAGCTCCTGCTCGAACGCCTGCGTTACCGCCCCCATTGTCAGCCAGCCTGAGCGCAAAACCCCAAGCACGGCGATTTCTTCTTCAATTCCAAGCTTCACATCTGCCAGTGGCACACGCCATTCCATAGTAGTTACTCCGCTAAAAACTGTGATCGCATACTTTCAAAATCTTCATTCGCGGCGAGATAATCGTCCTGATTACCCAGATCGCGCCAATACCCGTCATAAGGGAAGTACGCTACCGGCTCGTTTGCGCCCAGAAGCGCGTTGACCAAATCCGGGAAGTCAAAATACTCACCCTTGGGGATAAAATCGAGCACTTTCGGCTCGAACACGTACATCCCCATGCTGACCAAAAAGTTCATTGTTGGCTTTTCAATGTAACCGCTAACCCGGTAGGAACCCTCCGCATGTTCAATCACGCCCAGGTTGATCTTGTGAGTTCGCTGGTGGCTGGCGATGGTGCAAACGGCTTTCTGTTCCTTGTGAAAGGCGATCAGTTGATTGATATCGAGCAGGGTCATGATGTCCCCATTGGCAACCAAAAAGGTCTCGGTCAATCCCTCCACCAATGCCAGCGGACCTGCCGTCCCAAGCGGCTTTTCTTCATAGGTATAGGTTATTTTCAGGTTGTATCGGGAACCGTCCCCAAAAAAAGTTTGCATCAGGCTCGCCAGATGACCGACAGCCAATGTCACTTCGCTAATC